>JBILYA010000099.1:0-7206 GCA_044378065.1 Burkholderiales bacterium
GCTCCTTGATCGAGCGGCGGCATGTCACGAAAGTGCAGCCCAAGCCGAAATCAGTACCGGATACCCGCTTCAGCTTGGAGGAAATCATCCAGGGCCTGGGCAATGACCAGTTTGAACCGCATTTCCAGCCCAAGTTTTCACTGCATACCGGCGGCATCGTCGGCGTTGAGGCGCTGGCCCGGTGGAATCACCCGGAACAGGGATTGGTCGGGCCCGGTGCGTTTATCGAACTGCTGGAGCAGCACAAGAAAATTGACGGCCTGACCTTTGAGATGTTGTCCAAAGCGGCGGCGGCCAGTGCCCGCTGGCAACAACAAGGGCTGAACCTCAAGGTCTCGGTCAACCTGTCGCTGGTCTCACTGACGGATTTTTCGCTGGCGGACAAAATCACCCGTATGGTCATCGATGCCGGGGTCATGCCACAGAATATGATCCTGGAAATCACCGAAACCGTTGCCATGACCGAGGTGGCACCGGCGCTTGAGAATCTGGCGCGTCTGCGCCTGCGCGGCTTCGGCCTGTCCGTTGACGACTACGGCACCGGATTCTCCAGCCTGCGCCAATTGACGCGGGTGCCGTTCACCGAACTGAAGATCGACAAATCCTTTGTCACCGACTGCGCCAATGTCGATTCACTGACCGCCATCGTCAAGTCGAGCATCGACATGGCGCACAAACTGGGGATCGAGAGCGTCGCAGAAGGCGTCGAGTCGGAGGCTGCTCTCGACAAACTCCGGGTCCTCGGCTGCGACATCGTGCAGGGCTATTACATTGCCAAGCCGATGACCGAAAACAAACTTGTGGAATTCCTCGCTGCCGGGGCATGAAACCGGCGACCGCCGTTCCAGCAAACGGCGGCCGCTTTAAAGTCCCGGGCCAGGGTTAATGCTGTTTCCGGCGACTTCAGCTGCCGATTCCGTGTTTCTTGATGCGATAGCGCAGCGTGTCACGCGAAATGCCCAGCAGGCGCGCCGCCTTGCTGATGTTCAGGCGGGTTTCGCGCAGTGTTTCGGTCAGGAGCTCACGCTCGGCATCCGGCCGGTCGGCGACCTCGGCCAGTCTGATGCCGGGGTTTACAAAGGCACCGCCGCTGAAGGTCTGCAGTGAAAAGTCCGATGCATTGATCACCGCATTCTCCGTCAGCACGACAGCCTGCTCGATCGCGTGCTTGAGCTCACGTACATTGCCCTGCCAGGGATGGCGGGCCAGCGCGGCAATGGCATCGCTGCTGAGGTGGATATGCGGCTTGCCGTAGCGCAGGCCGGTCGCTTTGGCAAAATGCTCGGCAAGCCGGGCAATATCACCGACGCGCTCACGCAGCGGCGGCACGGCAACGCGGATCATACGCAGCCGATAGTAAAGGTCGGCGCGGAACTGACCGTCACGCACCATTTTTTCGAGATCCCGGCTGGTCGCCGCAACGAAGCGGGCATCGACAGGCTTTTCCGTGACACTGCCCAGTCGCCGCACCTTGCGCTCTTCGAGGACTTTCAGCAGCTTGGCCTGGGCGCCGAGATCAAGGTCGCCGATTTCATCCAGAAACAGCGTGCCGCCGTTCGCTGACTCGATCATGCCGGGCTTGGCCAGCTTGGCGTCGGTGAAAGCACCGCGCTCGTGACCGAACAGCTCGGACTCGAGCAGCGAAGACGGAATGCCCGCGCAGTTGAGTTCAACAAACGGACCTGATTTACGGCGGCCCTCATAGTGCAGGGCGCGCGCAACCAGCTCCTTGCCGGTTCCGGTTTCGCCGGCAATCAGCACCGAGGGCGGCTCGGCGCCCGACACACGCAAATCGGCGTCAATGATCCGGCTGATCAGGGTTTTCAGCGACAGCATGGCTTCCGAATCGCCGACCAGTTCGGGAAACACGGGACCGGGCGTCGTTGCGACAATTTTTGCCCGGGCCTGCAGCGGTTCAAGAACGAGCTTGCCCCGCCATGAAGTTTTCTGTTCGCCCAATTGATCCGACTGACGGCGGCGCTGCAGGGTATCCATCTGCTTGCCCTTGCCAGAGTCGCGAAGCACCCGCGGCCAGTCATCGAAGCGGCGCCGCGACAACACACGCTCGATCACCAGCCGCAGCGCGGCCAGTTCGATCGGCTTTCTCAGGTAATCGGATGCGCCGCCTTTCAGTGCATCAACCGCCACTTGCTCGCTGCCGGCGCCGGTCAGCATGATCACCCGCGTGCGCGGCATCTTCTGCGTGATTTCCTGGAGCACCTGCAGACCGTTGATGCCCGGCAGGTTGTAATCCAGGACAACCAGTTGCGGTGCGATTTGTTGCAGGCGCTCGAGACCGGCTTCGCCGCTCGATGCGGTCTCCACAGCAAAGCCTTCCTGTTCGAGATAAAGGCACATATTGCGCACCAGTGTCGGTTCGTCTTCGATCAGCAAAATGCTCGGGGTCATGATCTCTTTCCTGTTCAAGTCTGGGGTATGGCAATGGTGACGCTGGTGCCGCGTCCGGGTTGGCTGCTGATGGTGACTGCACCGCCCATACGCTCGACGGTGCGCTGGACCAGCGGTAAACCGATGCCCAGGCCGTGGGTCTTGGTGCTGGCCGGAGCGGTAAACGTCTGTTTGAGTTTCTGCGCAGGAATGCCCACGCCGGTATCGCTGATGCTGATTTCGATGCCCTTGCTGCCGCCGGTACTGCGACGGGTGGCGAGGCTCAGGGTGCCGCCGTCGGGCATGGCATCGAGCGCATTGGCCACCACGGTATGGGCAATCTGTTCGAGCATCAGGCCATCGATATGCAGAGATGGCAGCCGCTCATCGACAGCCCACTGCACAATGACGCGGCGCTGGATCATTTCGGTGTGCATGCCGCCGATCAGGCCTTGCAGGATGGCGTTGACCGACACCGAACTGGGGGCGCGTGTGCCGACCCGGGCATGACCGAGCAGGCTGCGGATCCAGGACTCCATGCGGTCGATTTCGGCCATGATGTCGCCGGCAAAGTTATAGCGCCGGTCGCCGGGTTGTCCGGCCATCAGTTCCGCCGAGCTGCGAATGGCAGCCATCGGATTGCGCAGGTTGTGCGCAACCGCGGCAGCCATCTCGCCGACCGCGGCAAAACCTTCGTTGCTGGCGATACGCCGCTGCTGGTCGAGCATGACCTGGTGGGCACGGCGCACGGTCCAGAACAGGCAGCCATACATCAGCAGCCCGCCGCACAGCGCCGTGATCCAGATTAGTTGCAGGCCGCGACGAATGGTGTCGAACAGCGTATCGGGGCTTTTGTAGATCTCGACCACGCCGATGACACGGGTGCGTTTTTCATCCCACATCGGCAGGTAATACTCGGCGAACTGCTTTTGCGGCATCGCTGCGAAGACATGCTCGGGCTTGATGTAGGCGCGGGACTCGATCAGGTCGGCTTCAACCACAACTTCACCCTTGAGTGCGCGATCAAGCTCCGGATTTTCTTCGAAATTTTGATGATTACTCGCATCGTGACTCGACCACAGTACGGTGCCTGTTAACGAGAAGGCCTGGGCACGCAAGACCCCGGGCATTTTGGCTACTGCGGACAGGGATTCCCGTGCACCGGTGGCCTTTGCCGCGGCCGGATTGCCGGAAAAAAACGTTTCATTGAATTGGTGGCCCAGTACGCGATGAATGAATTCCGATGACTCCACGGCATCGTGGTGAAGCATTTCTTCGGACAGGAAACGCGCCAGCACTGCGGACATACCGAGAGTCACCGTGATAATCACGAAAAAACTGATCACGGCGAAGCGGCGGCTCAGATTGAAGGTCTGCGGACGCAGTTGCGCCGTAACCTCGGCCCCGCCTTGCGCCGGTAACAGGCCCCAGCCGCTCAGTACGGCAGTAATGCGATCGATCTTCGACATCGGGCGGGCGTTCACGATGCCAGCCTCGGCTGCAGCTTCAGATGCGTAGACTGGAATGTATTACGGATGGCTTTTGAGCCCCCAGAAACGCTCGAATTAGTCGTATTTTTTATATTTATCATTTTGTGTCTGCAGCAAGCCCTCTGATAAAAACAGATCAGGAATTCAATCTTAACTAATTAATAATAAAAACAAATATCTAAGAATTCTTACAATAACTGCGGCAATTTCAATGCCTCACCCAGATTTCACCCACAGCATACAACAAAATATCATTATTATCAATTTTATTGTTTATATTGGTAGGGGGGCTTTCGCCACCCTGCCTGACACCTTTTTACTGAACCCGGAAAATGCCCCACATTCCGCTAAGGGTGCCGTTGGGTGCGTAGTCACGCATCAGGTAGTCGCCGGGAATGGCGGCATCACCGCCGGCTTTCGGCAGGACCACGTTGTAGGACGCATAGGGCAGGATGCCGTCCTGCTGACCGCGCCAGATACCCAAGGGATTGTTTCCGATCGATTGCGAAGCAACCGTGCCTGAAAGATAAGGATCCTGCTGCCAGAGATGGCCGTGCAGGGACCAGACCGAACCTCGCGCCAGACCATGCGGCATCAGCAGGCGCATGCGGTTCTCCGCACCACGCACTGAAGTCAGCACCGGGGTAACAGGGTCGGCGTTGACCACCGAGCCGGCCGCCGGCCCGCTCGCCGCGCAGCAAGCGTTGCTGAATCCCTGCCAGGCCGTTGCGACACCGCCGAAACCGTCATGACCCAGCGACGATTCAGGGTGCATGCCGAAGCGGAACCACATCGGCTCGCTCCGATAGTTGACGCCAAACTGGCCGATGTCCTGCGGATCATCGCTGAGTTGTGTTTTGCCGACGGCAGTGCCGTCGCGGTAGCGGAAGTTCATGCCCTTCTGGTGCACCAGCGCATGATCGCGGAAGGTTTTTGTTCCGGCCCTCACGGTTGCCGAGGAACGCCGGGCGGCATCCTCCACCCAGGTCGATTTCGGCGGCAAAACAACCAGCGCGCCGACCATGCCCTTCTGGCCCTGTTTGATCTTGTCCGCAGGGATGATGTTGACGCCGCCGAACTCGACCGGTGTGGCCTGCAACTGCGTCTCGTCGCGATCCGGATCGAGTTGCGCCCTTGCGGTCGGGATCTGGCGCAGGTCACCCGCATACCACTGATACATGCGGGACTGACCGGGGGCCACGGTCTGCACCGGGTTGATGCCGACGTTGGTGCCATCGCTCGATGAAACATCGTATTCGAGCAGCTGGGTGTGCATGCCGACGTGACTGGAAGTCTGCGCCAGATTGAGCTGGAAATACGTGGTGCCTTCGGCCGAGTGACGGTCGCGAACAACAGCGGCCACCGTCTGCGCATGCCCCGGCAAGTCGGGCATCGCTGCCGGCAAGCGGTTGCGCAAAGTCACTTCGACGCACTCACCGGCGGCAGCACGCATCACCAGCGGCTCTACCGGAATGCCGGGCTTCAGGCGACCGGATGCATCCAAATCGGCGGTGCGCAGATAAAGAACCGCTGTCGGGTCATGCAAGGGACCCTGCTTTGCCGCGATCTGATGCGGCACTTCGCCGAGCAGTGGATCTTCAACCAGAATCGTACGCGCAGGGATCTGGGTGTCGCGCGGGTTATAGACCAGCGTTCCGCCGTTCGGATCCAGCGGTGCGCCGGCAGTCAGGGCGGCAGTGCCGTCGGCGGGCACAATGCTGACCCCGGCAGGACGGGACAATGCCTTGTTGGCCAGCACGGCCGTGATGTCGTAGCGGCGGATCGTCGCCGTTTTCGGGCAGGTCCCGCGCAAATCACCATTGGCCTTGAGCACCACCGGGCGCGGATTGGCCGGCAGCGGGAACAGATTGTCCTGGCGCTTGCTGTAGTTGCGCATCACACCCCAGACGCCGGTCCACCAGCCATCCGTCGAGGCATCCATCGTCCACGCATAGTCAGCGGTCTTGCCGTTCTGCGTCGAGTCGGCGATCACCGGGGTCAGGAAAGGAAAATGTTCCGAGAGGCCCATGAACTGATGATTCCTCCAGCCGGAGGTGGAAGACTGCGTGCCGAAGTCGCCGCCGGTGTGCAGCCATTTCAGGCCGTGTACGCTGGCGTTATGTGTTTCCTCCCAGCCGCCGACGACGGTCTTGATCGATACCCGGTCGCCGGAGTGAGCGCGCAGAATCGGCGTAAACGGATCGCCGGCCCGTACATCGTTGGTCAGCGGCAGATACGGCGTGTCGCCAACCACGGTGTTGAGTTGCGGCAGCGCGCGGTCAATACGCGTCTGCAGGGCAAAGGCCAGATCACCAGCCAATCCCGAAGTCTGCATGCCGGGTTTTCCGTCAGGGCCGATGCGTCGCGGGTCGTAAATGCGGAAGCCCACCGGTTCGTTGCGGTAGTTCACGACAAAAGTGCCGATGTCGTTGAGCGAGATCACGCCGGGACAGGGGCGCGGCATGCCGCCGGGGCAGGACGGTGCGGCGCGGCGCAGGTCCGGAAACACCGGTTTGGTTTCGATCATGATCGGCGGATTGACCGCGTAGCGGTAGGAATCGGCAGTCGCCGGCGCCGGCGTCCTGCCATCGGGGCCGACGCCGACGTACACGTCCTTTTCATAGGCATGCTGGAAGTCCGAAAACTCGAGGAAAAATTCGCGGTAGCTGTCGTCCTTGCCATCGCCATCCAGATCGCCGGCGAGAACCACCGCCTGCCATGAGGTCGGGCCGCCGTCATGACGGGTGAACATCGGTTCGCCGGTCTCGTTGTGCACCCAGCGCGAATTCTGCGGCTCGATCAGCAGTGCTGTGTAGAGACCGACCTGCTGGTGGGTCGACGGACCGTAATGGTCATGCGAAAACACCGTGCCCAGACCGCGGTCCTTGCCGGCGGTATTGATCACCGGATCGGCGAACCAGCGCTGGATGGTGGTACGCGCCCCCAGCCATTCGGGCTTGCCGTATTGCCCGAAGAACGGATGCGGCAGTGCTTCGAGGCGGGCGTTGCCGTTGGGCAGGCGGACCTGCTGGTCGGGATGTGCGTCATTCCAGGCATTGATGGCGTGGATGCGTTCGCGCACAGCGCCGGGGGCCAAGGTGCCGTCCTCATAGTTCCAGCCGTTGGCGGCACCGTCGGCGGCGGTGACGTCGAACTTCACCAGATGGATGTGCTGGCCGATCTTGTCGGTGGTGGTGCGCACCTGGTAATCGTCGAGCTCGTAGTTTTCCGGCAGCAGATTGACGGCGAGGAGCTGCACGCAATCCATGCTGTTGGCACGCATCGTCAACGGCTCCGGCGCCTTCTGCTTGTTGATGGTCGGTACCGC
>JBILYA010000101.1:0-6980 GCA_044378065.1 Burkholderiales bacterium
CTTGCGGCCGGCAAGGGCGTGGTGGTGGCGATGGACGCCGCGGAAGCGCATGCCGCCGTCGACATGATGCTGGTCGGCAACAAGATGGGCAGCGCCGGCGCGCGCGTGGTGATCGAAGAATGTCTCTTTGGCGAAGAAGCAAGCTTTATTGTGCTGGCCGACGGTCGCAATGCACTGGCGCTGGCGAGTAGTCAGGACCACAAACGGCTGAAGGATGGCGACCAGGGACCGAATACCGGTGGCATGGGGGCCTATTCACCGGCGCCGGTGGTGACGCCGGAAGTGCACGCACGGGTGATGCGCGAAGTCATTCAGCCGACGATCAACGGCATGGCCGCCGACGGCATTCCGTACACCGGATTTCTGTACGCCGGCCTGATGATCAGCGGCAACGGCGAACTGAAAGTACTCGAATTCAACTGCCGCATGGGCGATCCCGAAACACAACCGATCATGATGCGCTTGAAAAGCGATCTGACGGTGCTGCTCGATGCCGCGATCGACGGCAAACTCGACAGCGCCGAAGCTGAATGGGATCCGCGCGTGGCGCTGGGTGTGGTACTCGCCGCCGCCAACTATCCTGAAGATCCGCGCAAGGGCGACGTGATCACCGGACTGCCTGCCGAAGGTGACGATTACCATGTCTTTCATGCCGGCACGGCATTGTCCGGCAAGAACGTAGTTACCAGCGGCGGACGGGTGTTGTGTGTGACCGGACTGGGCCACAACACGCGCACTGCGCAGAAGCGTGCCTACGAGATTGTCGACCTGATCCGTTTCGACGGCATGCAGCATCGTCGCGATATCGGACATCGCGCGGTTGGCAGCGGACGCAAGTAGCGTTCCCTCAGGACACCACTCCATGGACACCGCTGCAGTCAAAACCTATCTGACGGGACTGCAGGACCGCATCGTCAACAAACTGTCCGGACTCGACGGCGGTACGTTCATTCGTGACGCCTGGGACCGGCCACAGGGCGGTGGTGGTATCACGAGGCTGATCGAAGGCAGCAAGTTGTTTGAACGCGGCGGCGTCGGTTTTTCCCATGTGTTCGGCGACAACCTGCCGCCTTCAGCTTCTGCGGTGCGCCCGGAACTCGCCGGCCGGTCATTCCAGGCGATGGGTGTGTCGCTGGTGCTGCATCCGCGCAATCCCTATGTGCCGACTGTGCACATGAACGTGCGCTGTTTTATTGCTGAAAAGCCGGGTGCCGATCCGGTGTGGTGGTTCGGCGGCGGCATGGACCTCACACCCTATTACGGATTTGCCGATGATGCGGCGCATTTCCACCGGATCTGCCGCGATGCGCTGGCGCCCTTCGGTGCGGAATACCACCCGAAGTTCAAGCAATGGTGCGACCGTTATTTTTTCCTGAAACACCGCAATGAGCCGCGCGGCGTCGGCGGCATTTTCTTTGACGATCTCGGCGAGCCGGATTTCGACCATTGTTTTGCGCTGATGCGCGGCGTCGGCGATCATTTCCTGCCGGCCTATGTACCCATCATCGAACGCCGGCGCGATTTGCCCTACGGTGAACGCGAGCGTGATTTTCAGGCTTATCGCCGCGGCCGCTATGTCGAGTTCAATCTGGTGTTCGACCGCGGCACGCTGTTCGGCCTGCAATCGGGCGGGCGTACCGAATCGATTCTGATGTCATTGCCGCCGGTCGTGAACTGGCGTTACAACTGGCAACCCGAAGCGGGGACGCCCGAAGCCGCGCTCTACACGGATTTCCTGGTCGCGAAAGACTGGCTGTAGCCAGCCCTCAGCGGCCGAACCAGGATTTGAGCGAGTGAATCCTGCCGCGCAGTGTTTCCAGCAGCGAACTGTCGCCACCGCGAGCTGCGGCGACGCGGTGCTGCTTGAGCAGTTTGGGTGATTTGCGGAAAGACTGGTAACGCGCCAGCGCTGCCTGTACATGCTGTTGCAGCATTTTCAGGTTCAGCGGCTTGGTCAGGAAACGGAACACCTGAGCCTGGTTGATCAGGTCGATGACCAGCTCCGAATCCGATGCCTCGGTCATCACGATGGCGAGGATTTCGGGATGATCCTGCTTCAGCAGCTTGAAGGCGGTCAGCGAAGTCTGGTCGCTATGGCCGATGTCGGCAACGATGACAGCGATTTCATGTTCCTGCAGCACCGCCAGTGCACGGTCGATATCCGGCGCGTGCAATACCGGGCAGACCCCGCCGATCAATTCGTTAGTGGCGCGGTACACGCTCTGCCCGGATTCGATCACCAGTACGCCGCAGTCGAGTTTTTCCGGCAGGATCACCGGGCTGGTCGCCATGTCCGCCAGTTCGAGGGCGATGGCTGCGGCTTCACCGATGGTTTTCTGGATTTCGCTGTTGTCCCAGGGTTTGCTGACAAAACGGAAGACTTCGCCGTCGTTGATCGAACCGACGATTGAAGCCAGATCCGAATAACCGGTCAGCAGGATGCGCACGGTGTGCGGCGCAATATCCTTCACCTGACGCAGGAATTCGACGCCGGTCATCTCCGGCATGCGCTGATCGCTGATCACCACATGCGGCTTGAAGCGTTTCATGAATTCCATCGCTTCGGGGCCGCTGCTCGCGGTGAATACGTTGTAATGATTGCGGAATACCGAGCGCAGTGCCGTGAGAATGCGTTCCTCGTCATCGACAAACAGCAGTTTGGCTTTTTTGCCGCCGGTATCGAAGGTGGGTGTAACTGCTGCACCGGGAGCCGCAACTGCCGCAGCAGGAGCGGCATTGCGCGTCGGTACATTGAGTCCGGCAATAACCCGGGCCGCCGACACAATCTTCGGATCCAGGCGCTGCGTTGTGGTGTGGTCGCCGTTCCCCGCGTCGTCATTCTTTGCGGCGCGCACGCTGGCGGCGATGCCCTGTACAAAGGCGAGCGCAAACTCCCGCGCCGACTGGAAACGCTCTTCGCGCTTTTTTGCCAGTGCCTTGTGCGTGGCCCAGTCGAGCTGGGCCGATATCTGCGGGTTGAATTCCGAAGGATTGGGCGGACGTTCGCCGATCACCTGACGCATGATCTCGACATTGCTGCCGGTGAAAGGCTTACGGCCTGCCAGCAGCTCATAGGCAATGACGCCGACGGCGTAAAGATCGGTTCGCGAATCGGGTTCGTCGCCGGTGAACTGCTCGGGTGACATATAACCCGGCGAACCCATGATCTCGCCGACCTGGGTCAGCGACGAAGTATCGATGTGGGCAATGCCGAAGTCGCTGATCTTGATGCGGCCGTCGTCGTTGATCAGCAGATTGGAGGGCTTGATGTCGCGATGCACGACGCCCTGTGCATGGGCATAACCCAGTCCGTCCAGCAGCTGGCGAATGATTTCGCCGACTTCCGGCAGATCAAACTTGGCATTGTTCTGCAGGTGGTCATACAGCGAGCGTCCGTGGACGAGCTCCATCACGATGTATGCCAGATTCTCGTCTTCACCGTAATCGTAAATCGCAGCAATGCGAGGATGGGTCAGCCGGCCGACGGCCTGGGCCTCGTGGCGGAAACGCGCAATCGCATATTGCAGCTCCGAGGGATCCATCGCCGATTTGGTGATGGTCTTGATTGCCACCTGCCGGTGTATCGCCGGATCGAATGCCTTGTAGACGATACCCATCCCGCCGCGTCCAAGGACGCCCTGGATCTCGTATTTGCCGATCTTCTGCGGGTGGTCAGTGGCCATTTATTCTTATTCGAGTTCTGCGGTAACCGGCGGCACCAGCGGCAGCACGATGGTGAATGTCGTGCCTTTTCCAACCACGGAATCAACGCTGATTTTACCGCCGTGCTGTTCAATGATTTTATAGGAAATCGACAGTCCGAGACCGGTGCCCTTGCCCACGGCCTTGGTGGTGAAAAACGGGTCGAAGATTTTTGACATGATTTCCGGCGGGATGCCCTTGCCGTTGTCTGAAATCTCGACTGCGACATGCTGCGCGTCTTCGACCCGCGTTTTCAGCGTCAGTTCCCCGGTACCGGATTCGATGGCCTGCGCGGCGTTGTTGATCAGATTGAGGAAGACCTGGTTCAGTTGCGAGGGCGAGCAGGTGATGGCCGGAATTTCGCCGAACTGCCTGTTGATCTTCAGGTGTTTGAGTTCATGCTTGGCCAGCAGCAGCGAGCTTTCCAGACCTTCATTCAGGTTGAAGCTGGACACCTTGCTGCGGTCGAGGCGGCTGAAGTTTTTCAGGTTGAGTACGATTTCGGAAATCTGGTTGATGCCGTAAAGGCCGTCGGTGGCCAGTTGCCCCAGTTCTGCCAGAGCCTGCTGTTCGGCAAAGTGGTGGATCAGCTCGCGCACTGAAAGGAATTTCGCCTGCAGCCGGTCCGGATCGGGCTCGCCCGATTCCATCAGCTTCAGCAGCTTGTTGGTTTCGACGATCAGCTGTTTGACTTCCGGCAGCTTGCCCGCGACCGAACCCAGGCTGTTCTTGACGTAGGCCAGCGGGGTGTTGATCTCGTGTGCGATGCCGGCCACCATCTGGCCGAGCGAGGACATTTTTTCAGTCTGGATCAGCTGCGATTCCGATTCCTTCAGCTGGTGCAGCGCCGTCGACAGTTCACGGGTGCGTTCCTGCACCCGTGATTCGAGCAGACGGTAGCTGACCGCCAGCCGTGACAGCAGCCAGCCGGTGAGGATCAGCAGCGCGCCGGCATAGGCAATCAGGTAAATGCGATAACGTTCGCTGTCGATCTGGGTGTCGGCGGTTTCGGCGCTGAAGGCGTCGGTCAGGCTGTCGATGCGCGGTCCGGTGGAGGCGATGGCGATTCTCTGAAACAGTTCGTCTTCCACCGGCTTCGCACCGAGGATTTGCTGAACCGTTTCGTCAATCCGCGCCAGTCCAGCGCCCAGTGATGCCGGCATGCCGCCGCCGGCCTTGCGCAGGTCGGCCGCAAACATTTCCACATTTTTGCGCTCGGTGTCGGTCGGGTCCGCGGCATAACGCATGACATGGGCGAACAGCAGCGCCGAAGTGCTTTCGACGGCGACCAGCCGTTCCCGCTGCGGCACGCTTTGCCACGCGCCGCGCACCAGACCGGCGATTTCGGTATCAAAAGCGACCATGCGCCCGAGCGCCTGGGTCACCGTGGCACCGGCTGCCCGGTAACGGTTGAGCAACTCGGTTTTCTGTTCAAAAGCTTTCACCAGCACCGGCAGACCCTGCTGCAGCACCGGGCTGTCAATATCAGCAGCTGCGGTTTTCAGGCGGCGCAACAGGTCGGGGACGCGCGTGCCGCGGTCGGCAACCGTTGGCGCCTTTCCGGAAGCGCCTTCGACGCGCGCGCGCAGGACCTCGAGATCCCAGCGCGCATCGATCTCCTTCAGTTCGCGCAGGTAGCCGAGGACCTCACTCTGCTGGCGGTAATCGACGCCCTGGCTTTTGAGGTAGATGAACCCGAGTAGCGACACCAGGGCAATAGCACCGATCACGAACAGTACCAGCCTCGCGTTACCGTCTGCTCGCGCACGCCGCAGCACGGCCGTACCCTGCGTTTTCAGCGCGGCAGGATTCCAGGATTTTTGGGGCAGCAGGTTATTGATCAAGATCATTCACCAAGATAGGCATGTCTGACTTGCGGGTTGGACAACAGGGATTTTGCGTCATCAGCCAGCACGATGCACCCGCTTTCCATGACATAGGCGCGGTTGCTGGTCTCCAGGGCGAGTCTGGCGTTCTGTTCCACCAGCAACATGGTCACACCCTCGGCGGCGATCATGCGAATCGTTTCAAAAATCTTCTGCACCATCAGCGGTGCCAGTCCCATGCTCGGTTCGTCGAGCAAGAGCATCTGCGGCCGTCCCATCATCGCCCGTGCGATGGCCAGCATCTGCTGTTCACCGCCGGACAGCGTGCCGGCGAGCTGTTCGCGACGTTCGGCGAGCCGGGGAAACAGTGCGCACACCCGTTCGGTATCGGCGGCAATGCCGGCGGTGTCGTGGCGGATATAAGCGCCCATCGCCAGATTCTCTGCAACCGTCAGCCGTGGAAACATGCCGCGCCCCTCGGGCACCAGAGCCAATCCGTGACGGACCAGATGATACGCCGGTTTACAGGTGACTTCCGAACCCTTGTAGGTGACGCTGCCGGCTTTGGGTCGCAGCAATCCGGCCAGCGCCTTGAGGGTTGTTGTCTTGCCGGCGCCGTTGGCGCCGATCAGCGCGACGACTTCGCCGGCATCGACTTTGAGGTCTATGCCCCTGACGGCACGGATGCCGCCGTAAGCCACTTCCAGTCCGCGGACTTCAAGCATGGCGATGTCCGTTCATGAAAAACCGCCGCCGAGATAGGCTTCGATTACGCGCGGATCGCGTTGCACGGTTTCGGGTTCGCCCTCGGCGATTTTTTCACCGTAATCGAGTACCGCGACGCTGTGTGACAGGCCCATCACCAGTTTCATGTCGTGCTCGATCAGCAGCAGCGTGATGCCGTCCTCGCGGATGCGCTCCAGCAGCGCTTTCAGTGCGGCGGTCTCCGTTGCGTTCATGCCGGCCGCGGGTTCATCCAGCGCGAGCAGCTTCGGATCGGTGGCGAGTGCGCGGGCAATCTCCAGCCGGCGCTGGTCGCCGTAGGGCAGATCGCGCGCAAAGTCATCGGCCCGCGCCGCGAGGCCGCAGTAGTCGAGCAGTTCATGCGCGCGGCGGGTTATAGCCAGCTCTTCCGCAACCGCAGCGCGCGTGCGCAACACCGCACCCAGCACACCGGTATGCGAACGCAAGTGTCTGCCGACCATGACATTTTCCAGCGCGGTCATGCTGCCGAATAGACGGATGTTCTGGAAAGTGCGCGCAATGCCATGCGCCGCCACGGCATGCGGCTTCAGTCCTTCGATGCGCCGGCCGTCGAATACCAGGGAGCCGGCATCGGGTGCGGCGAGTCCGGTCAGCACATTGAACAGCGTGGTTTTACCGGCGCCGTTGGGGCCGATCAGGCCGAAGATTTCGCCGCGGCGCACGCTGATAGACACATCTGACAGCGCG
>JBILYA010000102.1:0-6963 GCA_044378065.1 Burkholderiales bacterium
CGGACAGATTCTCTGCCAGTGGGCCAAACATCTCGGCGCCACGGTGATCGGTACGGTCGGCAGTGACGAGAAGGTCGCGCTGGCGAAGAAAGTCGGTTGCAAACACGTGGTGGTCATGTCCCGCGAAAAACTCTCCGAACGCGTCAAGGCCATCACCAAGGGCAAGGGCGTGCCGGTGGTTTATGACGGTGTCGGTAAGGACACCTTCATGGAGTCGCTGGACTGCCTGCAGCCGCGCGGCATCATGGCCAGCTTCGGCAACGCCTCGGGCGCGGTGCCGCCGGTCAATATCGGCATCCTCGCGCAAAAGGGCTCGCTGTTCCTGACGCGTCCGACGCTGGTGAACTACACCTCGTCGCGCGAAGACCTGCTCACTGCCGCGCGAGAACTGTTTGCCGTTGTCAAAAAAGGCGCGGTGAAAATTGCCGTCAATCAGCGCTATCCGCTGCGCGAAGCGGCGCAGGCCCACCGTGATCTGGAGTCGCGCAAAACCACCGGCTCCACGGTGTTGCTGCCTTAAGGGATCGGGCCGCCGTGACTGCCAACCATCTGAACATCGTGCGCGGGCTCTGCGTGCTGGCACTGCTGGCCGGCGGCTCTGCGCAGGCGCAGGCGCCAGTGGAAGAGCGCGGCAGCGCGTTGCAGCAGGGGCAGTACCGCGCCACAGTCACGCACCGCGATCTCGATCAGGCGCGTTATGACGCCAAGCTGGCTGAGCAGGATGTGCTGAATGCGCGCGATGCCAACGCCGTTGCGCAAAAGGAAGCGGCGTATCGCAAGTCGGAACTCGACAAGGCTGAAAAAGCGCTGACAGCGGCGCGCACCCGGTTGCAGACAGCAGAGCAGCGCTATGACGAGGCGCTGCGCGCGGTGGATGCGTTGCCTCGCAACGCACCACCCGAGCAGAAAAAATAAGTTTGTCTGGCGGATAAGGGCTGCCTTCAGGGCTGCCCTTGTTTTTTCAGGCGCGCCGGCTGCTGGCGCCGCCGTCGACCGTGATGATTGTGCCCGTGGTATAGCCGGACAGCGGCGAGCACAGGAAGGTCACCATCGCACCCAGTTCCTCGATCGTCGCCATGCGGCCGAACGGGGACTTGCTGACAAATTCCTGCCAGCGATCCGGATTGCCGAATTCCTTCTCCGCGCGCTCGCGCAGGCGTTTGACTGCACGGTCGGTGGCGGTGCCGCCCGGGTTCACGCCGACCACCCGTACACCGAATTCGGGGCTCTCAGCACCCAAGGCGCGGGTCATCGCCATCAGTGCGGCGTTGCCCATGCTGCCGGCGATATAGCTCGCCACCGGACGTTCGCCCGCAGCGCCGATGACGTTGACGATGACGCCGCTCTTGCGTTTGCGCATCTGGGCGTAGATCTCGCGCGTGATGTCGATGAAGCCGAATACTTTCAGGTCCCAGGAACGTTTCCAGGTGTTGTCATCCAGCGCATCGATGCCGCCCTGCGGGATCGCGCCGGCATTGTTGATCAGGAAATCGACATCGGCGCATTCACGCGCAAGTTTGATTGCGTTGGCGCCGTCTGAGAGGTCGACGGCATGGCAATACACCTCGACGTTGTGGCTTGCGGTGATTTTTTCCTTTGCAGCGGCAAGATCCGCTTCGCTGCGTGCGGCCAGATGCAGGTGACAGCCTTCCTTGGCCAGCATTTGTGCGACGCCCAGTCCGATGCCGCGGGATCCGCCGGTGATCAGCGCGCGTTTGCCTTTGATGCCCAGTTCCATGGTTTTTCCTCCGCTGTTCCGCCAAACGGCGGGAGCGAAATGTTAACACTGCACTGTTCCATCCCCGTCAACCGCAACGCGGCGGCGGCGTTAATGACATACGGCCCGAAAGTTCGGGGCGAATCGCGCTTCGGCGTGAGCCTTAAACAGTATTGGAGAAGAAATGAACAAACTGCTGAAAACCCTGCTGGCTGCCGGCATTGCTGCCGTCACTTTCAACGTTGCCGCCCAGACCGCTCCGGCGCCTGCACCGGCAGCCCCCGCTGCTGCTCCGGCACCCGCGGCCCCGGCCAAAGCGGAACCGATGAAAGCTGCTCCGGCGACCGCTGCTGCTCCGGCACCCGCCGCCAAGGCCGACAAGCCGAAGAAAGCAAAAGCCGACAAGCCGAAGAAATCCAAGTCGGACAAGTCGAAGAAATCCAAAAAAGCACCGAAGACCGAAGACGCACCGGTCAAGTAATTCGGTTGCTGCCGCCGCTTCCGGCGGCGCGCTACAATGAAGAAGGCAGGCGCCATGCGCCTGCCTTCTTTTTTTATGGGGTGAGCACCCGCGCCCCCCACGTTAAATAATTAAATTAATAAAATCAATGAGTTATGTAGATTCTGCCAGCGGGGTACTTTATCCTGACGACACCGCGCGCTGGTGTGGCGACAGCGGCGCCTATCTCAATCTGGCACCGGGTGCGGGGCTGAAGCGTGGCGAAATCGATGCCGGTGACCGTTCGGTCTGGCGCTACGCGCAAGCGCTGGCCGTGGATCGCCGTCATGCAGTGTCCCTGGGTGAGGGCGGCACGCCGTTGCTGAGACGCAACTGGCAGGGCACACCGGTGCAATTCAAGCTCGAATTCATGATGCCGACCGGTTCGTTCAAGGATCGCGGCATGACCGTGATGGTGAGCTACCTGAAAAGCCGGGGTATTGATCACGTGCTGGAGGACTCTTCGGGCAATGCCGGGGCTTCGCTGTCGGCCTATGCCGCCGCTGCCGGCATGCGTTGCCGCATTCTGGTACCTGAAACCGCGTCGTATCCGAAAATTGCGCAGATCGCTGCTTGCGGCGCCGACGTGGTCACGGTTCGTGGCACGCGCCAGGACGTTGCCGATGCGGCATTACGCATGAGCAGCGAAATTTTCTACGCCAGCCATAACTGGCAGCCTTTTTTTGTCGAAGGCACCAAGACGCTGGCTTATGAATTGTGGGAGTCGCTGGGTTTCCGCGCGCCGGATAATGTGATCACGCCGCTCGGTTACGGCAGCAACGTGCTGGGTCTTGACCGCGGTTTTGATGAGTTGCTGCGCAACGGCGAAATCACCCGCACGCCGAAAATATTCGGTGTGCAGGCCGCCAACTGCGCGCCCTGTCATGCGACATGGCAGTCGGGTGGTGAAGCGCCGGTGCCGGTCACTGTGACACCGACGATTGCCGAAGGCATTGCGTCATCGCAGCCGACGCGGCTGCGCGAGGTTGTGCGCGCGGTACGCCGTTCCGGCGGCGCGATCGCCGCGGTCAGCGAAGACGAAATCGTCAGTGCGCTGGGTGGACTGGCGCGCATGGGTCTTTATGTCGAACCGACCTGCGCGGCTGCTGCAGCCGGGCTGACGCAGTGGCTGGCTTCCGGCGTAATTCGTGCGGATGAAACCACCATTGTTGTGCTGACCGGCAGCGGATTAAAAAGCTCGGAACGCATCGGCCAGTTGCTTAATCTGCAGCCGCGTACGATGTGAGTTTCGCACCTTATGCTCTCGCATGATGGACCATCGCTGAGCTTTCTTGACAGGGCTTGCGCCGCCCGCCTAGATTCGAAGACTTTCCCTCGCGCATCACGCATTCAAAGGTCAAGCATATGAAAATCACCGCAGTCAAAAGTTATGCTGTTCATCCCGGCTGGCGCAAGAATCTGATCTTCGTCAAAGTCGAAACTGACGCCGGCATCCACGGCTGGGGCGAGGCTTATTCGCAATACGACCGCGACACCGCGGTGATGGCGCAGTTGAATGCGCTGGGGCCTTATATGGTCGGCCGCAGTCCTTTCGACATCAAACATTTCACCCAGTTTGCCTTCGACGATTACGCGGCCCGCCGCGGTTCGGTCGAGCTGTTCTGCGCGATCAGCGGTATCGAACAGGCGATGTGGGACATCGTCGGCAAGGCGACGCAGCAACCGGTCTACAACCTGCTGGGCGGCAAATACCGCGAGAAGGTCCGTGTCTATGCCAACGGCTGGAGCTATGGCATGAAGGAGCCGGATGACTACGCGCGTGCCGCGGAAAAAGTCGTCAAGATGGGTTTCTCGGCAATGAAGTTCGACCCGCTGCCTTCGCCCTGGCGCACCTATATTCCGAAGGAACATGAAAAACGCGCGATTCGCATCGTCAAGGCGATCCGTGATGCCGTCGGTCCCGATGTCGACCTGCTGTTGGAGCAGCATCGCCGGCTGGCGCCGATGCATGCCATCCGCCTCGACAAGCAACTTGCCGAATTCAATCTTTACTGGATGGAAGAGTCCTGCCAGGCCGAGTACCCGGATGAACTGGCGCAGATCCGCCGCGAAATCGGCATTCCGGTGGTGATCGGTGAAGCCACCTATACCAAGACCGGTTTCCGGCCCTTGCTGGAAAAACGTTCGGCGGACATTCTCAACCCGGACGTGGCCTGTGTCGGCGGCATCCTCGAGCTGAAGGAGATTGCGGCGATGGCGGAACCGTTCCTGGTCGCTGTGTCACCGCACAACTACAACTCGACGCTGGTGGGGCTGGCTTCGACGGTGCATGCCTCGGCGACGATGCCCAATTTCATCATCACCGAGTACTTCCTGCCCTTCGTCGATTTCTGCGACAAGATTTCGCCGAATCAACTGAAGCCGAAAAACGGTTTCATCGAGCTGCCGACGGCACCGGGTCTCGGCGTGGATGTCATTGAAGAAGAACTCAAAAAACATCCGGCCAAGGTGTATCCGGCGCGTAACCTGCGTCATCCCAAGGATGAGCCCGGCGGGATCTGACCGGATTCAGTCTCCGGCGCGGAACACCACCGCGTTGCCCGAAACCTCCAGGCGGGTCTTGAAAGCACTGCTGCGTTTGCGCAGCGCTTCGAGGCCTTCCTGTTCCTTGCTGATGTCGCAGATCACGGTTTCGTTTTTGTCGTTGTGACGGACGAATTCAAACGACGCTTCAGTGACTTTCTGGCCGTCCATGCCGACCCGCGCCAGCATGCCCAGCCAGTTGCCGTGCTGGCGGCCGCCGTGTCCGGTGTGGAAAGAGAAACTGCCGAGGCCGTAGAACACCGGCTTGCCTTTATAGAACTCGACCGGCAGCGAGTAGTGGGGGCCATGGCCGATGACGATATCGGCGCCGGCATCAATCACCGCATGTGCAATCTCGGTCATGTATTCCAGAACCTCCTCGTGCAGGCCCCAGTGTTGTGACGCCACCAGCACATCGACCTTCTTGCGCAGTTCGGTGATTTCCGCGACGTATTCGGCCAGGTATTTCGGATCGGCCCAGGTCACGATGATCGGCGGTACGCCGGGACGGTTGGCGGGCGGCATTTCCTGTCGCGTTTTGTAGATCGGCAACTGATAGGCGGTATGACCGCGCAAGGCGGCGACGCCGGGGCTGTGTTCCGTGGCTTCGTGGTTGGTCGGCCAGTACACCGATGTGCGTTGCAGGAAACCGTAACGCACACCTTCATGTTCGATGATTACCGGTGCGCGGGCCTCGGCACGATTGCGGCCGGCGCCGGTATAGGGGATGCCGAGTTTTTCGAGTTCGCTCAGGGAGGAACGGATGGCTTCCGCGCCGTAGTTGACGTTGTTGGCGTTGCCGATGGCGCGGAATCCGGCCTGCTGCAGTGCGCGTCCGGCTTCCGGGGTCGCAAAGAAGCCTTCGTCGCTGACCGACACCGAGGTCGGGGGTTGATAGAAACAACACTCTACATTGCCGAACAGCATGTCAGCACCGCGCAACGTATCGATCACACGGTTAAAGGGCAGGGAGGGGTCGGTGACATTCATCAGGTTGATGTCGCCGGTGAAAAGCAGCTGTTTGCGGGCCATTGTTTCTCCAGGGTGATAAGAGGCGCCGCTGCTGTTCGTGCGCGGCGCTTTAAAAGCAGCGCCATTCTTTACCATGGTTTTGCCGCGCATCGGCGGGGAGACCCATTTGGTGGAACGGAATGTGAAGCAAGTCACGCTTCAAGCTGTCTTGAGGTCTCGATTAAGAATTTCTCAACTATTCGAGGACAAAATGTATATTGCGTAGCAGCATAAATGGCTTGACAGGCAGGTGCTGCATGGCAAAATGTGAACCGTGCTGGGTGCCTTCTACAGGTATCGGCACATATCCTCCAAAACCTCCTCCTTTGGTGGAACTTCAGCGCAACCCCCCGGGGTTGCGCTTTTTTTTGCCTGATTTATATTGCAACGCAGCATCATATGTCATCGATTGATAGCGTGCACTAGCTTCGGTCAATCGAATGGTCTGACGTTCTTACCGGAATTGGCATTTGACGAATCTGCAGCGTCGCCTCGCTGGTGGCTTGCAGCGGACATCAATCTAGCAGCGCGGAGAGGGTAAGGCGGCGGGTGTTTGATATACTTGCAGCGCAGCAAATTCAGCCAGCCTGTCCACGGAACATCCGTCGTCGTTGCCTGTTTTCAGCGCGGCGTAAATTCCAGACCCGTCCAATGCGTTTCTTGCGGCGGACTCGCGTTTTACCCAATCGTGAGTTTATTGACTGCGGTCAAGGCTGCTGCGGAGTTCGCTGTAATAGATTGGCGTCCCTGCGGGGCCGGGTGACGCCTTCCATCCAACAGCGCTAACCACGCGGAACGGAATATGAAAATCCACGAATATCAGGCAAAAGAACTCCTGCGCAAATATGGCGTAACCACGCCGCGCGGTATCCCGTGTTTCACCGTCGACGAAGCAGTCGCTGCGGCAGCCAAACTGGGCGGCAGCGTCTGGGTCGTCAAGGCCCAGATCCATGCGGGCGGTCGCGGCAAGGGTGGTGGCGTCAAAGTGGCGAAGTCGGCCGCCGACGTCAAAACCTACGCATCGTCCATTCTCGGTATGCAGCTGAAGACGCATCAGACCGGCCCAGAGGGCCAGAAGGTGCGCCGGCTGCTGATCGAGGAAGGTGCTGACATCAAAAAAGAACTGTATGTGGGCCTGGTCATTGACCGCGGCACGCAGCGTGCGGTGCTGATGGCTTCCAGCGAAGGCGGC
>JBILYA010000103.1:0-6954 GCA_044378065.1 Burkholderiales bacterium
CGATCCGCTCGACATTGGCCAGCGGAAATGACGACCACTGCACGCCGGACAGGTCGTTGTCGGCAATGCGAAGCCCGTCGACCAGAATCAGCGTGTTCTGCGTTCCGGTGATGCCGAAGCCGCGCAGATCAACTGTTGTCGATGTAGCGTTGTTGCCGAAAAAATCATGGATCTGGATGCCGGCCTGCTCGGACAACAGGTCGGGGACAGTTTTTGCCGCGCTACGCCGGATGTCTTCGCCGGTAATCACCGTCATGTTGACCGGCTTGTCGTCGATACGATCCTTGAACCGTGAGGCGGTCACCACCACTTCGTCGAGTGCGGCGATCTGGTCCTGCGCCGCGCAATGTGCGCCGGTTGCCAGCGCGACCGCCACTGCCAATACACTTCGTTGCATGTAAATCCCCGTTATGCGCGCCCGCCGCGCGCTGCAAAATCGGAACGAGGAAATACCGAAAGGAAGAACAGCCGGAATGTCCGGATCGCCGCTTCCCCGCAGCATTTCCACCACGACGAACCAGGCCGGTCTCCGGGCTTGCAACCTCGGGCGCGTCGCCTTCCCATCCCCTGAAGGGACAGTGGCTGTTGATGCGCCATGGCGTTCGTTGCTTTGAACGCCGGTTGCTTACCGTTGCGGGGGCAGCACAGGAATTGGTCTTTCGACCGCACCTGTTTCCCGTTTCACTGACGTCCCTTGCGGGGTGCGTCGGCACCTGAAACGCGTCCGGGGCGCACCGCATGCGTTTGCGATTCGTCCAGGACAGGCAGGATTGTAGCCCAGGCCGGGGGCTTTATCGCCTGCCGGATTCAAGGCGACACTAATATATTATTTATAATAATCAAATACTTATAATTTACCAGCGCAAACGCACAAAAAACCGCGCCGGGCCGGCTCAAGACGTTTGCAGTCTTGGCCTTACGCGTCGTGGCAAACATGCCAAATTACATTCAGAACGATGCCTTACCGGTTGACCCTGCTGGATTTTCCCCACTATAGTGCGCGCATGGAAGCGGAACTCAAGACTCTGGAAGACAAACTGACGCAGTTTGTCGAGGTGAACCAACGGCTGCGCGACGACACGCAGCGGCTGCGCCAGGAACTGGCGTCAGCCCTGCATCGCAACAAGCAACTCGAGGAAAAAATCCAGACCGCCAGCAACCGACTGGAAGAACTCGTCCAGCAGATTCCCGCCGAGGAAACATGAGCGCCGACGCAAAGGGTTTGCAGATCAACATCATGGGACGCGAATTTCGCGTCGCCTGCGCGGAAGACGAGCAAAAGGGTCTGCTCGAAGCCGTGGATTACCTCAACGCCAAAATGCAGGAAATCCGCGACCGCGGCAAAATCATCGGTCTTGAACGCGTTGCCATCATGGCAGCGCTGAACATCGCGCATGAATTTCTCTCGATGAAAGTCGGCGGCAGCTTTGATATCGCCGAGACCAAGCGTAGAATTCATCGCATGGAGACGGCCATCGATCAGGCGATGGCGGAGCAAAGCAAGCTGTTCTGAGTTTGCAATCTGCTCCACCGGCAGTCAGCCGATCCTCAAGCCGTCCAGAGTTTCCCCTGCGGTGTTTGTTCAGGCCATATACTCTTTGAGCCAATAGACTCTGCACAGGTCGCCGACCATAGTGATTTCGGTGTGCGCGTCCCACGCGGATGTGCCTGAAGAAATCCGGAAGGTGGCCGCCTTGAACCCTAGGTTCAGGATGCTGGTCTGCGACGGCACATGCGGGGGACCCACATAAAAATGCGGCCGTGCCGCATTTTTTTTGGTCAACATTTACCGATGATCCCGACATGCGCTACTGGCTGATCAAATCCGAACCCGATGTTTACGGCATCGACGCCCTCGCCCGTGACAAAACCACGCCATGGACCGGCGTGCGCAACTATCAGGCGCGCAATTTCATGCGTGACCAGATGAAACCCGGCGACCAGGCTTTTTATTACCACTCCAACTGCGACGAGCCCGGCATCGTCGGCATCGCCGAGGTCAGCAAGGCGGCGTATCCCGATGCCACGCAGTTCGACCGCAAGAGCAAGTACCACGACGAGACGGCAACGCCGGACAATCCGCGCTGGCTGCATGTCGATTTCCGTTTCGTCAAAAAAACACCGCTGATCTCGCTGACGGAGCTGTGCAAGCACAAGCCGCTGGCCAAAATGCGTGTGCTCGCAAAAGGCAACCGCCTGTCGATCACACCGGTGGACCCCGACGAATGGAAGTTCATTCTCGGTCTGATGAAGTGAACAAGGACTGACGCCGATGTTCGAGTGGTGGTGGGCCTACCTCGCCCTCGGCGCGTTTGTCGGTTTTTTTGCCGGGCTGCTCGGCATCGGCGGCGGCGCCGCGATGGTACCGGTGCTGGCCTTTGTTTATGCCGCGAAGGGTTTCGATCCGGGGCAAGTGGTACATCTCGCCCTCGGCACTTCCATGGCAACAATCCTCTTTACCTCGGTGTCGAGCGTGCGCGCTCATCACAGTCACGGCGCAGTGGACTGGACCATCGTCAAACGCATGGCGCCGGGCATCATCGTCGGCACCTTCAGCGGTGCCTTGCTGGCCAGCGTGCTCGATGTACGGTTGCTGACCGTGGTGTTTACGCTGCTGATTTATTACATCTCGGCGCAGATGTTTCTGGGGAAGAAACCGCAATCCGGCGCAGCACCATTGTCGACAACAGGACTGAATGTGTCGTCGGCCATCATTGGTGTCATTTCCAGCCTGACCGCCACCGGCGGTGCGGCACTGGTTGTCGCCTATCTGGTCAAACGCGGCATTGTCATCCACCGGGCGATCGGCAGCGCGGCGGCCATCGGCTGGCCGCTCGCGGCCGCCGGCACGGCCGGATTTCTGGTGACCGGGTTCGGACAGACTGGATTGCCGCAGTACAGCCTCGGATTCATCTACCTGCCGGCGCTGGCCGGCATTGTTGTCGCCAGCATGTCGCTGGCGCCGCTGGGCGCGCGCCTCGCCCATCGCACCCCGGGCGCGCTGCTGAAAAAAATCTTCGCCGCCGTGCTGTTTACGCTGGCGACGAAGATGTTGATCAGCTTCTTCTGAACCGCGCGGCCTAGACCGCGCCAGACGCTTTCAGCGCAGCGATTTCCGCATCCGTTTTCTTCAGCACGCCGCGCAAAATCTCATCGGTGTGCTGCCCCACCACGGGCGGCGGCATGTCGTGCTGCAACGGCGTACCTGAAAACTTCATCGGGCTTGCGACCAGCGTGACTTTTCCCGCTGCGGCATGCGGCAGTTCGACTTTCATGCCGCGCGCGATCACCTGCGGCTCTTCGAACACTTCCTTGATGGTGTTGATCGGTCCGTTGGCCACACCCGCATCATCGAGCAGCTTGACCCATTCCTTGGTGCTGCGTTGTTCAAACACCGCGTTGAGCAGATTTGTAATCTCGACGCGGTTTTTCACACGTTCTGCATTAGTCGCAAAACGCGGATCCTTGGGCAGGTGGGCACAACCGGCCGCATCGCAGAACTTGTTGAACAGGTTGTCGTTGCCGCAGGCGAGAATAATCGCGCCGTCTTTGGTCTTGAAGGTCTGATAAGGCACGATGTTCGGATGTGCGTTACCGATGCGTGTCGGCGACTCGCCGGTGGCGAAATAATTCATCGCCTGGTTGGCGAGGAAGGCGACGCAGCTGTCGAGCAGCGCGACATCAATCCACTGCCCTTTGCCGGTCACTGCGCGGTTGGCCAGCGCCGCGCAGATCGCGATCGTGGCGTACATACCGGTGGTCATGTCGATGATCGGAATTCCGACGCGCTGCGGTCCACCGCCCGGCACGCCGTCGGCTTCGCCGGTAATGCTCATCAGCCCGCCCATGCCCTGCGCCATGAAATCGTAGCCGGGACGATCCTTGTACGGGCCGGTCTGGCCAAAACCGGTGACCGAACAATAGATCAATCCGGGGTTGAGCTTGGCAAGGTCTTCGTAGCCCAAACCGTACCGCGCGAGATCGCCCACCTTGTAATTCTCGACCAGCACATCAACACCTTTCGCCAGTTCGCGCACCAGCTGCTGGCCTTCTGGCTTGCTCAGGTTCACCGTGATCGATTTTTTACCGCGATTGGCGGCGCAGAAATAAGCGCCTTCCCTGGTCTCGTTGCCCTGCTCGTCCTTCAGGAACGGCGGCGCATAAGCGCGCGAGTCATCGCCCTTGCCGGGGCGCTCCACCTTGATCACTTCAGCGCCAAGATCAGCCAGATTCTGCGCGGTCCACGGTCCCGCGAGAACCCGCGAAAGGTCGAGCACTTTGATATGCGATAACGGTCCAGCCATGATGTTTCCCAATGTCGTTGAAATAAAACGCGTCAGCGCCCGGTGAACCGGGGCTTCTGCCGGTTGATGAAGGCATCGTAGCCGATGCGGTAGTCGTCGGTATTGAAGTAATCGAAATTGGCGTCGATTTCGGCTTCGCTCAGCGCTGCCGGCTGCGGCGTCAGCTGCCGGATGAACTGTTTGTGCCAGCGCGCCACCAGCGGCGCACCATCCGCAATGCGCCGAACAGTCGCCGCGGTTTCGGCAGCGAGCCCGTCGTCCCTGACCACCCGGGTCAACAAACCCTTGGCATACGCCTCATCGGCGCCCAGCATCCTGCCCTCGACCAGAATTTCCAGCGCAGCCGCACGACCGATCAGCGGCAGCAACGCTGCCAGCTCATCATAGGCAATAGCAAACCCCAGACGGTTGATCGGCACTCCGAAACGCGCGCTTTGGCCGGCGATGCGCAGATCGCACTGGCAAGCGAGCTCCAGTCCGCCGCCGGCGCAGGCGCCGTGGATCATCGCTACGGTCGGATGGCGGCATTCACCGACGGCACGCAACGCACCGAACACCAGTTCACGGTGATAGACCTTGCCCTGCTCGACGGTATTGCGCTCTTTTGCAAACTCGGCAATGTCGGCGCCCGCGGCAAACGCCTCGGTACCGGCGCCGCGCAGCACTACGCAGCGCAGCGCATCATCCTCCGACAGGTGATGCATTGCCGTGGCCAGCTCTCGCCACATCGCGACCGTCAGCGCATTCAGTTTCGGGGGGTTGGACAATGTGACGGTGGCCACATCGGCCTCGCGCGCCACCAGGATTTCGCCGCTCATGGTGTAATTTTAGAGGAATACGCTGCGCACATGCGTCGCGGCAACGAAAAACAGCACGCCGCTGAGCAGACCGACAAACATGTTGCGGCGGGACAGTCGGTAGGCGATGAACGCGACGACGCATGTCAGCAGACGGTCCGTCAGCGCGGTCTGCGCCATCAGGCCCGACGGCGCGACAATGATGCGCGCAATCAGCCCGGCCACCAGTGCGTAAGCGACGCAAGACACCCATTCAAAAACCGCACTTTTCGGGTTGAGCTTGCCGGACAGCAGTACGCCGAGACCCCGCCACAGATAGGTCGCGCCGCCACAGGCGAGCATCAGCAGCCAGAGTTCAGCGCCGGCGGACATGCGATCCCTGCCAGGCCCAGGCGATGGTGCCCCCGATAAAGCCGGCACCGAACAGGCTCCATGCCGGCGCATAGACATGCAGCACAAGGGCGACTGCCGCGCCACAGACCAGGGCCGCAATCGCGGTGCGTGTGCGGGCTTCACCGACCAGCGTGACAAAAAAATACAGCGGTGTCAGCAAGGCCAGGCCATAACGTGCCAGCGGCGGCAAGGCACCGATCAGCAATTGTCCGATCACCGCAAACAGCATCGATGAACCGATGCAGATCGCGGAAAAGCCGAGAAAATAATTCCAGCGCGCGTCGACATCCATTTCTTCGAAGCGGCGCATCGCCACGGCCCAGGTCGTCATTGATACCAGTTGTGCGGCAAACAGGAACTGCCACAACCTTCGAACACGGCTCCCGCCGCGCATCATCGGCATCAGTGTCAGGGTCATCGGCAGGAAACGTGCGGCGCTCAGCGACACCGCAAACACGGTGGCGAAAAAGGCCGCCTCGCGGGCATGCATTTCCATCAGCACCAGCTGACCGGGCAGCGCCCAGATCGCCAGCGTCGCCGACAGTGTCAGCCAGATGGAGTAGCCCGCGTCACCCGCCAGCGAGCCGTAACCGAGAAATCCGGCGCCGAGCACGGCGGCCGGTACGCCCAAGGCTTCACGCGCACCGGCGCGCAGCGCCTGCCCGGATGTCACTGCCGCGGATCACGCGGCTTGGGCTGGGTCCTGGGCGCGGGTTTGAACACGTCGGAGTCGAGGAATTCGGTCAGCTTCGCCAGCTGCACCGAAGCCTGCTTGCGCACCGCTTCCGTGTCACAACCGTCCCAGGTATAAAAACCCTTGCCCGCTGCGGTGCCGGTTTCACCACGTTTGACCATGTTCTGCAGCATCGGGTTGGGCACGCCGTTGTGGAACAACTCCGGGACGATCGAGGCCTGCGCACCGGCATGGATGCTCAGGCCGCTCAGATCCTTCTGCGCAATCAACCCGTTGATGCACATGCGCGGTGCCAGCATGCGGCGCGCAGCATGATCGATGTCGGCGGCGCTCGCCACGCCGGCTTCGATCAGGTAATAGGCTTCATGCAGGATCGCATGCTGCAGGCGGTTGACCAGAAAACCGACAATCGGTTTATACAGCACCACCGGCTCCTTGCCGGTACGGCGCAATACTTCGGCGCACTGATCCACCAGCGCCGCTGATGTTGACGGGCCCGCCATCACCTCGACCACCAGCGCCTGATCGGCCGGCATGAAGTAATGCAGCCCGATAAAACGTTCCGGGTGTTTCAGCGGTTTCGCCAGTTCCACCAGATCAAGGCCCGAAGTGCCGGTCGCAATGATCACATCCGCACCCGGATAAGCCGCTTCGACTTCGAGATAAACCGCCTGCTTGGTTTTGATCTCTTCCGGCACCAGTTCCAGCACCAGATCCGGTGGTGTCTCCGGCAGTTTGGCCACTGCGCGTACGCCGGCCGGCAGGT
>JBILYA010000104.1:0-6947 GCA_044378065.1 Burkholderiales bacterium
CGAGCAGCAATGCCAGCCGGTCGCGCGGCCAGGGCCAGCGGCCTTCTCCGCCTTTTTCTTTCTCCAGCAGGCTTTTTTCGTCGATATCGAGAATGACCACCCGCGGATCCACGGTGCGCGGCATGGTCAGGCGCAGCCGGGTGTCGTAAACGATGGCCTCAAGGTTGTCGAGCAGGGGCAGACGGAAGAGATGGATCGCATGCGCAAGGAAAAAACTGGTGATGACCAGCCCGATCACGATGCGATTCAGATTTTTCTTCACCCTGTCGTCCTATAGCAAAACCACTGTCGCGCGGCCTGGAGACGAGCGGTGGGATTCGCCGCTGCCCGGCACGCCATCAAATCCCGCGGTCCTGAAGCACCGGCCGGGGAACGGCTCCGCCGCCCCGCCGGCAAAGACGGCATCACCCGGCGCAGGCGCGCGATTAATTACTTCTTGATGAAGAATTCCATCTTGACGCCGGCCAACTCGATCACGTCGTGATCATGCAGAGGCTGTGCCTGCGCATCAATCATCTTGCCGTTGATGATCGGAAACTTGGCGCCTTCAACATGGGTAATGAAATAACCCTGGGGGCGGCGCGTGATGACGGCAACCTGCAAACCCGGTTTGCCGAGCGTGGTCAGGTTCTTCACCAGATCCAGTTCACGGCCCGCGCTGGGGCCGGTGAGGATTTGCACGGCCGCCAGCATATGCGGCTCGCCGGATTTGGCCGCCGTAGCGGCTGCCACCGCAGCAGCGGCCGCGGCAGGTGCGGACGCAGGCTGCGCGGGTTTCGCCGCAGCGGGCGCGGCAGGCGCCATCGCCGGCTTGGGTGTCGGCGGCGGCATCGACGGCTTGGCAGCGGGCGCCGGCTCGGTGGCCGGCTTCGGTGTGGCCTTGGCAGGCCGCAGAATCATCGTTTTTTCGAAATCCTCGGCGGGCGCATGTGCCGGCACCTCGGCGATGTATTTGAGCTTGTATTTGCCGATCTCGATCACATCGTTGTTCTGAAGAATGTGTTTTTTGATCGGATTGCCGTTGACCAGCGTGCCGTTGGTCGAACCCATGTCCTCAAGGAACGAATCGTTGAGGATCGTCACGATGCAGGCATGCTCCCCGCTGACCGCGAGATTCTCGATCTGGATTTCGTTGGAAGGCTTGCGGCCGATCATGATGCGCTCCTTGTCGAGCGGCACCTCGCGGATTACCGAGCCTTCGAGAGAAAGTATCAACTTCGCCATAGTGTCATCCCCGTTGCTTATCTGAACCAGGACTTCATCCTGTCCACCAAACCGCTGCGGGCCGGGAAATTCTTCAGCACACGCACCAGAATAACCGAAACATTGTCACGCCCGCCATTATCGTTCGCCTGCTGGACCAGTTGCTCCGCCGCCAGCGGCAGATTGGCCTGTAGCGAAGACAGCGTCAATTCCATATCTTCGTCGGTCACCATGTCATTCAGACCGTCCGAACACAGCAGGTAAATATCCCCTGGCTGCACCGGATAGCTGTGGACCTCGGCATCAACCTCGGGGTCGATGCCGACCGCCCGGGTCACCAGATTCTTGTTCTGCGAATGTCGCGCCTGCTCCTTGGTGATCAGGCCGCTGTCGATCTGCTCCTGCAGAAGGGAATGATCCTTCGTCACCTGCTCCAGCTTGCTGGCGCGCATCCTGTACAACCGGGAGTCGCCGATATGCCCGACGATCATGTGGTCATCGTGCCACAGCGCCACAACCAGCGTCGTGCCCATGCCGGCGTATTGCGGCTGGCTCTGCGAAGCCTGGAAAATCGCATTGTTGGCGCGCACCGCATGCTCACCAACCAGCTTCACCCCTGTCGCAACATCGAGCTCCCCGGTAATCGCAGCCAGCGCCTTTTTCAGTTCGGCACTGATCATCGCGACGGCGATGCCGCTGGCCACTTCACCGGCGTTATAACCGCCCATGCCGTCAGCCAATACCGCGAGTCCGACGGCAGCATCGGCAGCAATGCTGTCCTCGTTGTGCGAGCGAACCATCCCGGAATGGGTCGCGGTGGCAATTTCGAGCACGTTGGATAAGTCAGCCATACAGGGCCTCAGGATACCGCAGCAGCCGGCTTGGCTGGTGCATTCATGGTTCCAAGGCACAGACGGATGGCTTTTGCCATCTGTTCGCCGGTCTGATAGCGCTGATCCGGGTCCTTGGCCAGTGATTTGTTGATGACAGCGGCGACGCAGGTCGGTAACGCCGGATTGACGGTACGGATATCGGCATGCGGTTCATTGGCAATCTTGAACATGAGTTGCGCCATCGAGTCGCCGGTGAACGGCAGACTGCCGCTGAGCATCTGGTACAGCGTAACGCCCAGCGAAAACAGGTCGGAGCGGCCCTCGACCTTTTTGCCGGCCAGTTGCTCCGGCGACATGTACGACGGCGTTCCCAGCACCATGCCGGTCTTGGTCTTGGACGAGTCGGTAACGCGCGCAATGCCGAAGTCGGTGACTTTCGGCGTGTCGCTTTCCGGTTCATACATGATGTTCGCCGGCTTGATATCCCGGTGCACCACGTTCTGCTGATGGGCATAACCCAGTGCTTCCGCCACGCGCGCGACGATGGACATCACCTGGGGCACCGGCAGCAACGCATCCTTCTTGGTGTACGGCACCAGATCGCGCCCCTTCAGGAACTCCATCGCGATAAAAGCCAGGTCGTGTTCTTCGCCGGCGTCGTAAATCGTTACGATATTCGGATGCGTCAGGCGCCCGGCAGTTTCCGCTTCACGGAAAAACCGCTCCTTGACCTCGACCAGTTCATCGCCCTCGAACTCCTGCGACAGCGCCATGGTCTTGATGGCGACGACACGGCCGATCTTGGGATCCTTGCCGAGATAGACCACGCCCATTGCGCCCTTGCCCAGCTCTTTCTCGACCTGGTAGCGGCCGAGCATGGGTTTTTCCATGCCGCCGCCTTCGAGCATCACCGTGCCACCCGGATGCCCCTGCGCACCACCGAGGATGACTGTTTCCGACAGAGCTTTGGCGCGCGTCAGGCGCTGCTCGAGATCGCGGAATTTGGGATTGAAATCGGCCATGTAGCGGAATACCGATTCCGCCTTGTTGAACTGCCGCTTGCGCTCGAAATCCAGCGCCAGACCGTAGAGATTTTCCATCACCGGATCAGTCAGCGGACACTGGCGGAACTTGTCCCAGGCCAGATCCAGCTGTCCCTGTGCCTGATAGGCAATACCCAGCATGCGGTTGGATTCTGCGGATTCGGCATCGGATTTTTCCTTGCCGCGCTCGGTAACCAGAAAACGTTTGGTGGTCAACGCGGCATAACCGACCGCCAGCAGCGCTACCGAACCCATCAGCTGGATCCACATCAGCTGCGAAACCATCAGGCCGAAATGCGCGCCCAGAAGCAGCACGCCGATACCGAGACTCACGACCGCAGCCACGCCGGCTTTCAGATGCGGCAACACAATGATCAGATACAGCGCAACCAAGAGGAACACGCCGGCCTGCACCCAGATGCCCCAGAAGGGCGTGATGAAGAAATGCTCGCCCAGAATGCTGGAAATCGCGTGCGCCAGGGTCATCACCGGCGCGGTCGCCGGTGAAACCGGGGTCACCTGCGCCGTGCCCAGACCCGCTGCGGTGGCACCAATCAGCACAATCTTGTCCTGGTATTTGGCTGCCGGCACCTTGCCGCTGATCACGTCAAAAAAGGAATCCACCGGAAACGGCGGACGGCCGTCGCGGTCAGCATAAAAAAACGTGTGCATGCGCAGTTCTTCATCGGTGCGGACGCGCAGTTTGCCGACCTGCAGCGCTTCGCCCCACACCGGCTTGAGATCGGCCACGCCCAGATTCAGGCTGCGCGCCGCAACCTGCAGAGACAGGGACGGAAACAGCCGGTCGTAGTAACGCACCAGCAGCGGCTCCGCGCGCACCGCACCATCGACATCATGATCGGCATTGAGGTGTCCGATGCCGGGTTGCGCTGCGCCAAGTTCGGCAATCGGATAAATCGGCAAAATCCCGGGGGGCGGCAGCATGTCGCCGGCACCGGCCAGCGCCAGGCTGTTGGCGCTGACATAGGCCGGCAGCGGCTTGTCGGGATTGCCCTGGGGTTCGGTTAATTGCTGAAAAACCATCGGCAGCACGACATTGCCCGCCTGCTTGATACTGCTGGCAAGTTTGCGGTCGGTATTCAGCGCCTGCTCGGCCTCGGCGAGCACGCCGCCGATTTTCGCCAGCACCTCATCACTGGAGCCGGGTTTTGCAGGATCCGCCAGAGGGACTTCCTGCTGCATCGCAATGAGTTTCTCGATATAACCCAGCCCGGCATCGCGCTGAGGCTCAAAAAAGAAAGTGGTATTGGCAATGACTTTTGCCTTGGCGCCGCCCAGCAGATCGACCATCCTGGCATGGACGTCCCGCGACCAGGGCCAGCGGCCGATATTGGCAATGCTGGCATCATCAATAGCGATGATGGCGATTCGGTCGGATGGCGTCCGCGAAGCGGCTTTGACCCCGAGATCGTAAGCCTTGCGCTCCAGGCTCTGGATCAGGTCTCCCCGCGCCGCAATCAGCATCACGATGGCGACCAAGAGCCCGAGGAACCAGTCGGCCTTCCAGAAGCTCAGCTTTTTCATCCCTTAATGCGCCCCGATCCGCGTTGTTTTTATGTTTCTGCTGAATGGCTTAACGACGGAATTTCGAAGATTTTACGATATTCCCCCCTGAAAGTTTTGGTTTTTTAGGTACTTAGTGCAAAACATCACACATTATCCGGACTTCTCCGACCATCGGTCATGCCATGCCGACCAACGTCAGCCCAAAACAGCTACTCACACTGACCCAACACCGGGTTAATACAAAAAATATATTTAAAACAAATAGTTACTGTGAAAATAAAAAAGGCCACGCCGCAGCGTGGCCTTGAACGGGGTTTAGCCCCGGAAAAGCATCAGGTTCCGAGCAGCGCGCCCTTCGCCAGTCCGTTCGCACGCGCGAATTCACCACCGGACAGCTTCTTGCCGTCTTCGCCGCGCGCACGCAGCACTTCGATGAACCCGCCCTGCGCCGTGACCTTGAAACTGCCTTCCGTCACTTCTGCGACTTCGCCGATCTTGCCAACGACATCGGCAAAGCGGCGGAACAGGTGTTTACGCGCGTCAAAAATCTGCACTTTTTTGCCGTTCAGCGTGGTCCATGCGCCGGGCGCCGGATTGGTACCGCGGATCACGTTGTAAACAAAATCAACATGGTTGGCCCACTGGATATGCGCTTCGCCGGCACGGCACCAGCCTTCATAACTGGCTTTTGACTCGTCCTGCACCGTCTCAGTGTGTTTACCGGCATAGACCAGGTCGGCCGCTTCCAGCATGGCCTTGACACCCATCGGGAACAGTTTGTTGAAGTAAACCTCGCCGATGGTCTCGTCAGGACCGATATCGCAGGTCTTCTGCAGGATCACCGGGCCTTCGTCGAGGCCTTCGTTGGGACGGAAAATGGTCAGGCCGGTTTTGGTGTCACCGCGAATGATCGGCCAGTTGATCGATGACGGACCACGGTAAAGCGGCAGCAGCGACGGGTGGTACTGGATCATGCCCAGTCGGGGCAGATGGACAAAGGTATCCGGCGCAAACTGCAGCACATAGGCCATCACGCCGATATCGACATTCAGTGACTTCAGCGCGTCATGCGCTTCCGGCACACGCAGCGAAGGGAACTGGAACACTTTCAGTCCATGCGCTTCGGCGGCGGTACGCAGCGGATCGGCTTTCGCACCCGGCTTCTCCGGCGCACAGAACACGCCCGCCACTTCGTCCTTGCGCGCGAGGAACGCCTCAAGCACTTCCTTGCCGAAATCCTGCTGTCCGATGATTGCAATTTTCATGTTCGATCCTTTGATGAATGTCGTCGGTCCGTGCTGGCCCGCGTTATTTTTTCTTCGGCGGCAGGCTGAAAGCACCTGCGGTCTTCAGCTTCTCGATGGCGTCACCGCCGTAGCCGAGCACATCCTTCAGCACTTCGTCGGTATGCTCACCGAGCAGCGGAGAACGCTTGATTACCGCCGGAGATGCCGACAGTTTGATCGGCATGCCGACGTTGTACCACTTGCCGCGCTGCGGATGATCAAGCTCGACATACATCTCGCGGCCGCGCACGTGTTCGTCATTGGCGAGATCTTCCGTTGACATGATCGGGCCGCAGGGCACGTCCAGCGGATTGAGAATGGCCATGAATTCGCGCTTGGTGAACTTCTCCGCGAACTTGTTGATCAGCGTCCACATGAGTTGCTGGTTCTTGCGGCGCTCGCCGATAGTGGCAAAACGTGCATCGGTCGCGAGATCGGGCATCCCCACGTCCGGACCGATGCGTTTGGCCAGCGCATCCCACACCGCTTCCTGCACGACGATGTACAGCCAGTCGTTGGCGCCATGCGGTTTGCAATGAATGGCATTGCCGAGCTGACCGCCGCCGGAGTCATTGCCGGCGCGCGGGGTCTCCCCCATGCCCTTATAGGTCGGCACCGAATATTCCGGGAGATCGCCGCGGGTCAGGCGCTGGTGATCGCGCCATTTCACGCGACACAGGTTCATCACGCCGTCCATCATCGCCACTTCGACATACTGGCCCTGGCCGGTACGGTTGGCCTGATGCAAAGCAGCCAGCAGGCCGATCGCCAGATGCAGGCCGGTGCCGGAATCGCCGATCTGCGCGCCGGTCACAAAGGGGGCGCCATCGGGTACGCCGGTGGTGCTCATGGCACCACCCATCGCCTGCGCGACGTTTTCATAAGCCTTGAAATCCGAGTAGGGACCGCTGGAACCGAAACCCTTGATCGAACCCATGACGATTTTCGGATTGATCTCGTGAATCTTTTCCCAGGTAAAGCCGAAGCGATCGAGCACGCCCGGACCGAAGTTCTCCATGATGATGTCGCATTTCTTCAGCAGATCAATGAAGACC
>JBILYA010000105.1:0-6897 GCA_044378065.1 Burkholderiales bacterium
CGTCGAAAAAGGCTCTTCGTCCTTCCTCCAGGTGATCGCCTTCAGCTCACCCGACGGCAGCCGCGACGATCTGTTCATCTCGAACTACGTCACGCTGAACATCCTCGACTCGCTGAAACGCGTGCCGGGCACCACCAATGTGCAGATCTTCGGTGCCAAGGACTATGCGATGCGCATCTGGACACGTCCGGATCGCCTCGCACAACTGAAGCTGACCCCGGGCGACCTGACGCGCGCGCTGAACGAGCAGAACGCCCAGTTCGCCGCCGGCAAGATCGGGCAGTCGCCGACCGGTAGCCCGCAGGAACTGGTTTATACGATCACCACCAAGGGCCGGCTGTCGGAACCCGCGGAATTCGAAAACATTGTCATCCGCGCCAATCCCGACGGTTCGCTGCTGCGCCTGAAGGATGTGGCACGTGTCGAACTGGGTTCCAAGGATTACGACTTCATTGGCCGCGTCAACGGCAAATCAGCAACCCTGGTGGGCATTTTCCTGCAGCCCAATGCCAATGCGCTGGCCACCGCCGATCGCGTGAAAGCCGCGATGGCGCCGCTGGTCGAGGCCTATCCCCCGGGTTTTACCCATAACGTGGTTTACGACACGACGCGTTTCGTCGAAGTGTCGATCCGCGAAGTGGTGTACACCCTGCTGGAAGCGATGGCACTGGTATTCCTGGTGGTGTTCCTGTTCCTGCAGAACTGGCGCGCCACGCTGATTCCCTTCGCTGCAGTACCGGTTTCGCTGATCGGCACCTTTGCCGGCCTGCTGCTGCTCGGTTATTCGATTAACACGCTCACGCTGTTCGGCATGGTTCTGGCCATCGGCATCGTCGTTGACGATGCCATCGTCGTGCTCGAGAACGTCGAACGCATCATGCACGAGGAGCACCTGCAGGCGCGCGAAGCGGCGGTCAAGGCAATGAAGGAAGTCACCAGCCCGATCATCGCCATCGTGCTGACGTTGTGCGCGGTATTTGTGCCGATCGCCTTCCTCGGCGGGCTGACCGGCGAACTCTACCGCCAGTTTGCGGTGACCATATCCATCGCCGTGGTGATATCGGGCATCGTTGCCCTGACGCTGACCCCGTCTTTGTGCGTGCTGATTCTCAAACGCCAGCACGGCACGCCGGGCCGCTTCTTCACCTGGTTCAACGCCTGGTTTGCCCGCATGACCGGTCGTTATGTCGATGGCGTCACGTGGATGCTGCGCCGCGGTCTCATTGCAGTTCTGCTGTTCGCCGGCATGGTCGCACTGACCTTCGGCCTGTGGCGCGCCACACCGGGCTCGCTGGTTCCGGACGAAGACCAGGGCTATTACATTGCAGCGGTATTCCTGCCCGACGGCGCCACCCTGGAACGCACCGACAAGGTGGTCAACGAAGTCGTCGAGATCATCAAGTCGAATCCCGCCAACGAAACGGCCATTGCCTTCACCGGCCTCGATTTTCTTGGCGGCGGTTTCCGCAACAGTGCAGCGACGATTTTCGTGACCCAGAAACACTGGGACCAGCGCACGGTGTCGACCGGTCAGCTGGTCGGCGAATTCTTCATGAAAACCGCGCACATCAAGGAAGGTCTCGCATTGGCTTTCGGCCCGCCGCCGATTTTCGGCCTCGGCAATGCCGGGGGCTTCGAGTTCTACATCCAGAACCGCGGCGAAGGTGGCGCACAGAAACTATCCGAAGCCACACAAGAACTGCTCGCCGCGGTGCAAAAGGATCCGATGTTCGGCCAGGTCAACACGCTGTGGCGCGCCAATGTGCCCCAGCTCTATGTGGAAACAGACCGCGAGAAAGCCAAGACGCTGAGCGTACCGATCGACGAGGTTTACGGCGCGCTCGCCGCCACACTGGGCACCGCCTACGTCAATGATTTCAACAAATTCGGTCGCACCTGGCAGGTGCTGATGTCCGCTGAACCGGCCTACCGCAAACGCCCGGATGACGTCGGCGCAATTTACGTGCGTTCGGACCGTGGCGCGATGATTCCGCTGTCGTCACTGGCCAAGGTCAATTACTCCTCGGGCCCGGATTCGCTCGATCGCTTCAATAATCTGCCGGCGGTGAAGATTTTCGGTTCAGCGAAACCCGGCTACAGCTCGGGCGAAGCGATTGCCGGCATGGAACGCATCGCCAAAGCCACGCTGCCGCCGGATTTCACCTTCGACTGGGGCGGCGCCTCATTCCAGGAAAAACGCTCCGGCGGCACGTCGATCATCGCGCTGGGACTCGCCGCATTGATGGTGTTCCTGATTCTCGCCGCGCAATACAACCGCTGGTCACTGCCTCTGGCAGTGATGCTGGCACTGCCCTTCGGCACCTTCGGCGCCTTGCTGGCGATCTTCATCAATAACCTGCTGCCGATGCCGTTTTATCTGGCACAGGGCATCCCCTGGCTGCAGGGACTGCTGTCGCCGCTGTCGCACATTGCACGGCTCAGCAACGACGTCTACTTCCAGATCGGTCTGGTGACGCTGCTCGGCCTTGCCGCGAAAAACGCGATCCTGATCGTTGAATTCGCGGTGATGAAAAAGCAGGAAGGCCTGTCCACTGCAGGCGCGGCTATTGAAGCGGCTCGTCTGCGCTTCCGTCCGATCCTGATGACTTCGCTGGCCTTCATCCTCGGCGTGGTGCCACTGGTGATTTCCAGCGGTGCCGGCGCCGGTGCCCGCCACTCGGCAGGTACGGGTGTGATGGGCGGCATGCTGGCAGCCACTTTCCTCGCGATCTTTTTCATTCCGTGGTTTTACAAACTGATCATTGAGCGCAAGCTGTCGGATCCGCGCTCGACGAAAGAAATCGAAGACGAGGTCGCCCATTACCGAGAGTTGATGCTGCGCTCGGTGCAGACACCGCATCACACCCCGGTCGGCAAGGGAGACGATGATGCAAAATAAATTGATGATTTTTATGGGATTTTCCGCAGCCATCAGCGGCTGCTCGATGGCGCCCGATTACCAGCGCCCTCCGGTCGAACTGCCACAGGCCTGGCAGGCAGCGCCGGCGCAGGGACAGAACATGCCGGCGGACCGCTGGTGGACGCTGTATCAGGACGGCACGCTCAACCTGCTCGTCGAAGAAGCGCTGGTCTACAACCAGGATCTGGCGCTGGCCACCGCGCGACTGGATGAAGCCCGTGCGCTGGCACGCATTGCCGATGCGCAACTGGTGCCGGCCGTCGATGCCGCCTTTCAGCGTGACCGCACGCGCCGTTCGGACAGCACCGCTACGCGCTTCCCGGGGGCACTGGAAAACAACAACTACCGCACCCAAGTCAATGTTTCCTACGAAATCGATCTCTGGGGAAAACTGCGCGACTCCGCCAAAGCCGCACAGTCCGAACTGCTGGCGACCACGGCTGCACGCGAAACCGTACGCATCGCAATTACCACCAGTGGTGTGCAGTCCTACTACGCCCTGATCGCACTGGATGCCCAGGTCGACGCTACCCGCAGGTCCCTGGCATTACGTCAGCACGATTTCAAGCTGCAGCGCGTTCGTGCCGATGCCGGCATCATCAACGATTTTTCACTGCGTCAACTCGAAGCCGAAGTCGCTAACGCACAGGCCCAGCTGCCGGCACTGGAAAGCCGCCGCAGCAGCGAGGAACTCGCATTGGGCGTGCTGCTCGGACGCAGCCCGCGCTCACTGCTGCAGGACACCGTCCTTCGCAATGCCGCCAACGCCGCGCCGGCAGCACCCGTTGTTCCGGCAGACCTGCCGTCGGCGCTGCTGCTGCGACGCCCCGACATCGTCACCGCGGAGCAACAGTTGATCGCCGCCAATGCCCGCATCGGCGCCGCTCGTGCCACGCTGTTCCCGAGCATCGGCCTCAGCGGCTATCTCGGCAGCGAAAGTGCCGCGTTGTCGAACCTGTTTTCAGGTCCGGCCGGTATCTGGCAACTGGGCTTCGGGCTGGCGCAGCCGATTTTCCAGGGCGGCCGTCTGTTCGGCGAAATCGATGCGGTGGAAGCCCGTCAGCGGCAGGCCCTTGCGCAATACCAGAAGACGCTGCAGACGGCGTTCCGCGAAACCCATGATGCGCTGGTCGGTCAGGTTCGTGCTCGCGAAGCCTTTGATGCAGAAAATGCGCGGGTGGTCGCGCTGACCGAAGCGCTGCGGCTGGCGCGCATCCGTTTTGTCAACGGACTGACCAGCCAGCTGGAAGTACTGGATGCCGAACGCAACCTGCTCAATGCAGAACTGAACCGCGCGGATGCGTTGCGCGCCCAGCGTTCCGCGGTGGCGAATGTGGTTAAAGCCATGGGCGGCGGCTGGACCGGCCTGCCGGGTGCAGACTCTGCTCCCGTGCAGGCGCAATCCGCTACGGCGACGCCGTGAACTACTGCGGCGTCAGACCGACATCCTTGATCAGTTTGACGTAGCGGTCGTATTCCGACTTCATCAGCTTGTCGTAGGTTTCCGGACCCGAATTCAGCGCCGGGTCCGCACCCATTTTCTCCAACGATTCACGGATGCGCGGCTGGGAAACGGCATTCCTGATGTCAGCAGCCAGCTGCGTGGCGATCCGCTTGGGTACCCCGGCAGGACCGATCAGGCCGAACCAGCCGTCGGATTGCGCCGCCGGCAAACCCTCCTCGACGATCGACGGAATATTCGGAAACGCCGGATTGCGCTTCGCCGAGGTTACCGCGAGCGGACGCAGGCGGCCGTCACGAACCATCGGTGAAATCGTCGGGATTGTGAACACCAGATAATGCACGCGGCCGGCGATGGTTTCGCCGAAGGCGTCCGGCACCACCTTGAACGGCACGTGCACCGTGCGGACACCAGCCGCTTGGTTGAAAATTTCACCGGCGATATGCGCCAGCGTGCCGATACCCAGCGATCCGTAGTTGTATTTCGACGGATCCTTCTGCAGCAGAGCCACCATTTCGCGGATGTTCTTTGCCGGCAGGTTGGGGTAAACCGCAATAATGTTCGGGATCGACGCCACTTCGGTGATCATCGTGAAATCGCGGATCGGGTGGTAAGGCGGCGTTTTCTGCAGCAGCGGCCCGACAGTGTGCGGCGGCGCGACCATCGCGTAGGTATAGCCATCGCCCGTGGCCTTGGAGAGAAGCGTGCTGCCGATCAGGCCGCCGGCCCCGGGCCGGTTATCCACAACCACCTGCTGGCCATACAACTCGCTCAGCGGCACGCTCAGTGTGCGAGAGAGAAAATCGCTCGATGATCCCGGCGGCAACGGCACGATCACCCGTATCGGTCGTTCGGGAAATTTCTGTGCACCTGCAACGCCCGCCATCACCAGCAGCAGCACTGCCGCCAGACTGTGCATCCGTTTCATGCCTGCCTCCTCACTGAAATTCCGGGCAGCAGTCCCGGCTTGTTTGGTATTTTCATGTGCATCAACTACTCTGCTGCATCATGGTAAGGGCAGCCCTTGTTTTGCACAATACTGACGGGAATTCGTGGCACCATTCCCAGAAGGCCTTGAAGTAACTTTACTGGAGGCAGGATGGGAATCGAATTCATTCAGCACGTGAATATCCGCTGCGCACCCGGCGATCTCGCCGCAATTGAGCGTTTTTATCTGGAGGTGGCCGGACTGCAGCGCGGACACCGGCCGCCGAACCTGCGCAACCAGGGCATCTGGTTGTATGTGGGTGAAAAGCCCGTGGTGCATGTCACCGTGCGCTGCGCCGAAGGTTATATACAGGCGGATCATCACGGCAGCGTCGACCATATTGCCTTCCAGTCGTACGGGGCGGCGGCGTTTGCCGAAAAGCTGCGCGGCATGAACATCGCCTACGAACAGTCGAATGTGGCCGGCGCCGGCTATCAGATATTCATCCGCGATCCGGTAGGCACCGTCCTCGAATTCAATTTCCCCAACAGCGAAGCGCCGGCCTGACCGATCAGGCCGCCGGTTTACCCCAGCGGCCGCTGTAGAAACGCTCACCCAGCGGCTTGCGCGCCCGCGCCTTGAGTTCCTTCTGCCGGGTCTCCTCGTCTTCGATGGTTTCCGCTGCCGCCTGATAACCCACGGCAATCATCGCCATCGGCATGAAATCCTCGGGGATGCCGAAAGCCGTCCGTACCTTGCCGATATCAAAGCCGCCCATTTGGTGCGCAACCAGTCCCTGCGCGACCGCCTCCAGCGACAGGGCCAGCGCTGCCATCCCGGTATCGTATTGCGACCAGCGGTTGGGCTGCCCGTTGTGCTCGAAAGTGGCGCCGGCGCAGGCCATGAACAGCAGCGGTACCTTGCCCGCCCATTTTTTGTTGTTGTCTGACAGGCAGTCGAAGGCTTGCTGCCAGCCCGCTGCATCAGTCGCACGGTTCCACACCAGGAAGCGCCAGGGTTCGGCGCCGAAACATGACGGCGCCCAGCGTGCAGCCTCAACCAACGCCGCCGTCTGCACCGGCGTTACGCCGCGCTGCACATCAAATGCACGCGGACTCCAGCGGCGCGCCGACAGATCGTTGATGGGTACGCTGGTGCTTGCATTGCGGTTCTGCATGAATGTCTCCAGTAAACAAATGAATAGAATCAAAACAATAGAAAAAAAACAGAAATAAATGCTTCAGATGATCTCGCCGCCCGTTTCATCGGGCGCATTGACGGCAATCCAGTGCGTAACACGGGGCGGCCCGTCCCCGCGGTGAAATGCGCGCACCCGCTCGAACAGCGGCGCATCACCCGCCGTTCCGCGATGATGTTGGCGCATATGCTCGGCCCAGGACTCGACGACAAAGGTTTCAATATAACGCCCGGCAGCATCCGGATCTTCGAATAATCCCCAGGACAAGGCCCCGTCGCGACGGCGGATGCGTTGCATGCCCTGCGCCGCGGCGATAAACGCACCGGCATCTTCCGGTGCAATGCGGTATTCGACGTGTACGGCGACGGGTCCGCGTTCCGGTGCAATCT
>JBILYA010000107.1:0-6866 GCA_044378065.1 Burkholderiales bacterium
TAACCTGCGTCGGCTAATTGCTCGAATATATGCATGATCAACGCATGATCTAGTGAAAGGTCGCGCTCCACATCTAGGGCGCTGATACCCGCGAAGTTCTTGAACCATCCAGAAATCGTACAAGTGAGTACGTCTTGGACTTCTTTGCTAAGGGTCATCGACAAACCGCTCCTATGACGCCTAACTGGTTTTATCCAGCAGAAACGCCGTATGACAATCCGGCATGATGAATAACATCCAGTACCGGACAACAAAACAAAGAATAGCCGATATCCGTTCGCCTAATCCGGGCCGCCGCACAATCACAGAACACCCCTTGTGAGCCGCCGAGCAGCGCAGTCACGCCGGGAGGGGTCGGCGAGGACTGTCTGAGCCCTAGCGTTTTTGCGAGAGTGAGTTCCGCAGCCGCCCGGCGGGGCGAGCAGCGCAGGGAAGTCCGCAGGACCGGCGAGGCAGGGGCCGCCTTCTTTTGGTTACTTTTCTTGGCGGAGCAAGAAAAGTGACTAGCTGCCGGGCTACCCCCGGCGAAGTTGAAGCACCGCGTTTCCACAACACCAAAAACAAAACCCCGCCGAAGCGGGGTTTTGTTTTGAAGCAAGGCAAGCACTACTCCGGCTTAGCCCCCGAAGCCTTAACCACCTTCGCCCACTTCTTGATCTCAGACTGGATGTAAGCCGCAAACTGCTCCGGCGTGCCGTAGGTGATCTCGAAGCCGACATTGGCCAGCCGTTTGATCACCGCCGGGTCCTGCAGCGACTTGTGAATATCCTTGTTCAGACGCATGACAACCGGCTTCGGCGTGCCCGCCGGCGCCAGCACACCAAACCACGAACTCGACTCAAACCCCGGATAGGTCTCGGAGATCGTCGGGATATCCTGCGTCGCCGGCGTGCGCTTCAGGCCCGTGGTGACGATGCCGTTCAGTTTCCCCGAACGCACATGCGGCAGCGTTGACGCCATGCCGCTGATCATCACCTTGATATGGCCGCCGACCAGATCGGAGATCGCCTGGCCGCTGCCCTTGTAGGGGATGTGCTGCATGTCGATGCCGGCCATGTCGTTGAGCAGTTCACCGGTCAGGTGGCCGACGCTGGCGACACCCGCCGTGGCGAAGCTGACTTTTTTCGGATTGGCCTTGGTGTAAGCGATGAACTCCTTGAAGTTCTTCGCCGGCAGCGAAGGATGGGTCACGAAAATATTCGAAGCGCCGGCGACCTGGGTGATCGGCGCGAAGTCCTTCACCGGGTCATAGGGCATCTTGTCGTAGAGGCTGGGGCCGATACCGATGTTGGCGATATAGCCGAGCACCACGGTGTAACCGTCAGCGGGCGCTTTGGCGACGATGGACATGCCGATGTCGCCGTTGGCGCCGGTGCGGTTGTCGACGACGACCTGCTGGCCGAGCTGGTCGGCGAGCACAGTGGCAATCGAACGCGCCAGCGTGTCAGTGCTGCCGCCGGGGGCGTAAGGCACGACAAAACGTACCGGGCGCGTCGGATAGGCCTGTGCGGCAACGGTGGATGCCGCGGACAGCAGCGCGGCTCCGAGCAATACGGATTTGAGGATTCGCGCGTTCATCATTTCAGCCCCGCCGGATCATTGCGCCAGCGTTCCCAGGCGCTGCGCTGGTCGGCGCTGATCGATTCATCCTTCAGCATGCCGCGCACCATCGCGGTGATGTCGGATTCGTAGATTCCCGGGCGTTTTTTGATTTCCCATTTTTTTCCGGCGGGGAAGACAGGGGATTCGGGCACTTTGTTATTGCTCATTTGGAGACTCTCAAGACAGTGAAGAACGCCGCAAGTTACTGCGGCTCGGGGACGGGCGTCAATGATTCAGGATTCCAGCCATAACAGGAACAGGTATGCGATATGCCGCCGGGCGCCAGCGGCTCACGGCGCTCCTGCGGTTTGCTGAACCAGCTGCCGGCAGCTTCGGCAACACCGGCAATGGCCAATCCGAGAAAGAGGACCGCAGACGCATTGTTCGACAAATTAACCTGACCGCCCTGCAATCCGGCCGGTGGCGGCGAACCGAACGAGCCGCTCAGTCGCGCGTTGCCGGCTTGCGTGCTGCCGCGCACGTAGCTGCCGGTGGTTGTCGCGCTGGAGCCGCCGCTAATGGTCTGAGTGCCATACAGCGTTGTTGTGCAACCGGGCAGCGCCGCCAGCATGAGAGCACTGAGAATCAGCCGTTTCATGGTTGCAGTATAACCCCGGCACAGAACAAAAAATGCAATACAAACAACGGGATACTCCGGGTCTCCTGACGAATCCCGGAGTATCAGGTGCCGTGATCTAGCGTCCCGGCACCACCATCTGCTCGCGCTTCATCAGCAACGGCGCGACGGCTTTGCCCGGAACCTGATAAGCCCACTGCGAACGCGCCTGCTCCAGCATCACGCGCGCTTCGAGGCGCTGCAGGTTGTCGGCGAAATCCTTGTCGAGCTTGGCCACGTCTTCCGGTTTCTCTTTGGCTTCCGGTTTACGCGTTTTCGGCGGCGTGCCGGCGACGGTATAACGCACGATGAAATCGCCATTTGCCTGCGGCGACAGTTTCACGGTGTAAGTCAGGTTGTCGAAGGTCTCGGCGGTCAGCACGGCAACTTTATCGGTACCCGCCTTATCGTCGATCACCACATCGCTGAACGCCAGCGCACCCAGCGCGTTGGTCGCGGTCACTGCAGCGCTAGGATGCAGCGTGCCGCCGCCGGCAGCGAACTTCCACTGGCCCCACTCTTCGTCTCGTGCGATTTTCCAAGGTGACACGCCTTCGCCCGAGAGCTGCAGCGTGCGGATGCGGTCCGCCTTGAAGAAATCCTTGGCGACCCAGGCGCCCGGCGAAGCCACGGCTTTTTCCAGCGGATCAGACACCACCGCCACCAGATCGCCGCGTCCGGCAACCAGCACATGGCGGCCGGCCGGCACGCCGTCTTTGGCGTTGGGCAGCGGATTCATCGGATCTTTTTTCAGCGAGACCTTGCCCAGCATCAGGCTGACCAGCACCTTGCCGGAAGCATCGCTCAATTCCACCAGCGTGCCGGTGCCCTCTTTCGTACCCTTGTCCTTGGCCACCTTATCGGGGGCCATCAGGTTCAGCCGCGGATGCAGGCTGGCGCCGACGCTTTCGGATTGCACGACTTTGACGTCGAGCAGTTTCAGGATGAAGCCGCTGATCTCGGCGAAATCCGCCGGATAGCCGCCGCGCTGTTCAACGCGCCAGACCTTGTCCTTCAGCGCCAGCGTCACTTCCTGTTCGGCATCCTGCAGCCGCAGTTTCGCGACATCGCTGATTTTCATGTCCGGCATCAGCCGGGCGCCGATTTTGGCGCCGCTATCGCGGTAGGCGGTGATGTCCTGCCAGAACAGCGCGAGGCTCGCGCCGCCGAGCAGCACAAAGGCCAGCATCAGCCACAGAAACTGTTTGCGGTTCATGACGCGCGGATCCTTGCATTGGCCTTGCGGCGCTTGGAGATGGCCAGGCCGACGCCGAGCAGCATCACCAGCAGCGGTACCAGGGCGATGTTGACGATCTTGGTCAGCAACTGCAGCGCCTCGGTTTCTTCACGCAGGTTCTTGCGTACGTCTTTGAGTTCCTTGCGCGTCTCGATCGATTTCTTGCGGAAGTTTTCCAGTTCGGCCTGCTGCTCCGGCGTCAGGATCGCGCCGCCGGTGGCACTGCCGGAGGCTTTGCCCTTCTGCAGCGCCGTCAGCTTCTCGGTGGTCTGGTTGAGCGTGTCTTCCAGCAGCTTGATTTTGCCGAGATAGGTTTCCTGCGCCTGCGCTTCCATCTGCTTGATCACCGTCAGCGGACGGCTGAAGGCCGCGCGGCTGCGCAGGTTGATCAGCGCGCTGTCGCCGGCCATCTGCTCGACGAGGCCCTGTGCGAATGCCAGATTGCCGTTGCGCGGCACCGCCACGCGCTGGCCGAACATTTCCTGGATTTCCACGGCAGCGCCGTCGGTCAGCATGTCGACGTCGCCGACGAGGACCACGGTGTTTTCCGCAGCAGCTTCACGCAGATGCGCCTTGCGGTCGGCTTCAAACTGTTCGGGGTCCACCGCTTTGCCGCGCGCGAACGGGTCGGCGGGTTTGCCGTTGGGGAATGCCGTCTTGAACTTGCCGGTGAGGCGGAACGCCAACGGCTCTTCCTTGCCCGAAGGCTGGAAGCCGCGTGTCGACGGTTCACCCGACAGCGTGGCAATGATCAGATCGGCCAGCATCGAGTTCTTCGAGGTATGTACCAGCGTGGTCTGTTTCAGACCTTCCGGCGGCTTCACCGCAAAGCTGGCACTGAAGGGCATCAGCAGCGTGCCGACCTGGCTGGTCACCACGTCGTCCATGTTCAGCGCTTCGTTGTTCAGCGACAGCAGCGTCGGCAGCAGGCGCGGGCCTTCGCCGCTGGCAAAGGTCAGGTCGGCCACCACCTTGCCCTGGCTCGATTCAACACCCCAGGCCTTGAACAGGGTCGTCAGGTTGGACTGCCCTGCGGCGCTGCCGCCGAAGGGATTCTGCGCGTCCGGCTGCTGGTCGAAGTAGGCGTAACTGTCGATGAAGGCGATAACCTTGCCGCCGCGCAGCACGAACTGGTCGATGGCGTATTCGGTCGGCTCGAGGATGTCGCGCGGATGGATGATCAGCAGGACCTTGATGTCGTCATCGATCTTGGTCGCGGCGAGATCGACCTTGCGCACGTCAAAAATGCGCTTGAGTTCAGCCGCCAGTACCCAGGGATCGGTCGGCTGCTGCTTTTTCACCGGATCGAGCGAACGGCCGAGCACCGGCAGATTGCTCATGATGCCGATCACCGGTTTTTTCGCCTGCGCCACCTGCGAGATCGAGCGGGTGATGTCGTATTCGAGCAGGCGCTCGCGGTCCGGCGTCAGCACCGGAATCGCGGCCTTCTGGTCGAGGAAGGACACCGACAGGCCGAGGTAGAACTTCTCGCCGGTGTTGGTCATCTGCCCTTCGACGTTGTCCAGCGCCGCGGATTCTTCGGCGTCGGAGTCAGGCTCGGGGTTGAACTTCTCGATGATGACCTTGCCGTTGGAAGCCGCCTTGAATTCGTTCAGCACGTCTTCGACGCGGCTGGCGAAGGTCTTCAGGCCCGGCGGCACCGCAGTGCTGCCCTGCGAGTAATAGAGGCGGATCTTCACCGGCGCCTCAAGCTTGCCGAGGATCGAGCGCGTGCCGTCGGACAGCGTGTAGACGCGGCCTTCGGTCAGATCAACGCGGGCATTGAGCGCGCTGAAAATGAAGTTGGCCGCAACGAGGATCAGCGCCAGCGCGATGATGCCGCCGGCGGAATACATCAGGGTCTCAAGATTCTTGTTTTTCATGATGTGTGTTTTCCGTAACTCATCCCGCACGCTGGTTGCGGATGATCACACCGGTGGTGAACAGCATGAAGCCGATCACCGAGGCGAAGAACACCACGTCGCGGGTATCGAGCACGCCGCGCTGGAAACCTTCGAAGTGGGTCATCACCGAAAACGCGGCGATGACATCGACCACCACCGGGCTGGCGAAACGCGTCAGCAGGTCGGTGACAGGCGTGTAGCCCGCAAGGATCAGGAACAGGCAGATCATCACCGACAGGATGAAGCTGATGACCTGGTTGCGCGTCAGCGCGGAAGTCATGCAGCTCACCGCGAGGTAGGAACCGGCCAGCATCAGGCTGCCGATATAGCCGGAGAAAATCACGCCGTTATCGGGGTCGCCGAAATAGTTGACGGTAATCACCACCGGGAAGGTCAGCGCCAGCGCCAGCGCAAGGAACAGCCACGACGCGAGGAACTTGCCAACGATGGCCTGCCAGCTGGTGATGGGCATGGTCAGCAGCAGTTCCATCGTGCCGAGGCGCCGCTCTTCCGACCACAGACGCATGCCCACCGCGGGCACCAGGAACAGGTACAGCCACGGGTGCCAGGTAAAGAACGACACCAGCGAGGCTTCGCCGCGTTCGAAGAAGTTGCCGATGGTGAACGTGAAGAAACCCGTCAACAACAGGAAGATCACCAGGAACACATAAGCGATTGGCGAGGTGAAGTAACCCGACAGTTCGCGTTTCATGATGGTACGGATGTTGGCCCAAGCGTTCATGCGCGCACCTCGTGATTGGTCTCGTGCTTGACGGTGTCGGGCAGCGTGATCGCGCGGAACACTTCGTCGAGTTTGCCTTCAGGAGAACGCGCTTTCAGTTCCGCCGGCGTGCCGCTGGCGACGATACGACCGCGGTCGATGATGATTACGCGCGAACAGGCGGCTTCGACTTCTTCAAGGATGTGCGTCGAAAAAATCACCACCTTGTTTTCACCGAGGCGCTTGATCAGGCCGCGCACTTCGTGTTTCTGATTCGGGTCCAGACCATCGGTCGGCTCGTCGAGGATCAGCACGTCCGGGTCATGAATCAGCGACTGCGCGAGGCAGGTGCGGTGTTTGTAGCCTTTCGACAGCGTGTCGATCGACTGATACAGCACGCCTTCGAGGAAACACAGCTCGACCGCACGATGCACCGCGCGCTTGCGGGCGTCGCCCTGCAGGCCGCGCAGTTCGGCGCAGAAATTGAGAAAGCCGTTGACGGTCATGTCGGCATAACCCGGCGCGTTTTCCGGCAGGTAGCCGATCAGCCGCTTGGCTGCGATCGGATTTTCGACCATGTCATGGCCGCCGACGAGAATGCGGCCCGAAGTCGGGGGGTAGTAGCCGGTGATCATGCGCATCGTGGTCGACTTGCCGGCGCCGTTGGGGCCGAGAAAGCCCAACACTTCGCCGCGTTCGACGCTGAACGACACATCATTCACCGCCAGTTTTGGCCCGAAAGCCTTGACCAGGTGTTCGACGTTAATCAATGACTCTCTCCGTTGC
>JBILYA010000109.1:0-6838 GCA_044378065.1 Burkholderiales bacterium
GCGCCAGCATCCGGAGCCGATCGACGCGATTTTTGTCGCCATCGGCGGCGGCGGACTGATTGCGGGCATCGCGGCTTATGTCAAACGTTTGCGGCCGGAGATCAAGATCATCGGCGTGCAACCGGTTGATTCGGACGCCATGTATCAGTCCATCAAGGCCGGACGCCGCGTGAAACTGGCGCAGGTCGGGCTGTTTGCCGACGGCGTCGCGGTGAAGCAGGTGGGCAAGGAAACCTTCCGCCTGTGCCGGACTCTGGTCGATGAAATCGTCCGCGTTGACACCGATGCGATGTGCGCGGCGATCAAGGATGTCTTTGAAGATACCCGCGCCATCCTCGAACCCGCAGGGGCGCTGGCCATCGCCGGTGCAAAAGCCTGGGCGGCGCGACGCAAGGTACGCAACGCGACGCTGGTTGCCGTGGCCTGCGGCGCCAACATGAATTTCGACCGTCTGCGTTTTGTCGCGGAAGAGGCCGAACTCGGAGAACACCGCGAAGCCATTCTTGCGGTGACCATTCCCGAGAAGCCCGGTAGCTTCAAGACTTTCTGTGAATTGCTGGGGCCGCGCAACGTCACTGAATTCAATTACCGTTTTGATGATCCGCAGAAAGCGCGGGTGTTTGTCGGTGTGCAGGTGCGCAACCGCCAGGAAACGGACCAACTGGTCAAGGCGCTGCGCCGCAAGGGTCTGCAGACGCTGGACCTCAGTGACAATGAACTGGCCAAGCTGCATGTGCGGCATATGGTCGGCGGTCACGCGCCGGGCGCGAAAAACGAAATTCTTTACCGTTTTGAATTCCCGGAGAAACCGGGTGCGCTGATGCGTTTCCTGACCAGCATGAGCGGCGGCTGGAACATCAGTCTGTTCCATTACCGCAATCACGGCGCCGATTACGGCCGCGTACTGGTCGGCATGGAAGTGCCGCCGAAAGACAAAGCCAAGTTCAAGGCCTTCCTCGCCGATGTCGGTTATCCCTGCGCTGACGAGTCGCGGAATCCGGCCTATCGCCTGTTCCTCTCATGAAATCGTTTTATAATCAAAGCGTTATGTTTTATCGTCGGATGACACGGTAATCCATGGGTATGCCCCGTAGTATTTCCGCTGCCTTGATAACGGCCTTTGTTGCAGCCATCCTGCTGCAATCCGCGCATGCCGTGGCGCAAAGCGCTGCCCTCGATGACGCCTTTCTCGCCGCGCGTGATGCCGCACGCACCGGCGACAGCAAAAGACTCGACCAGATCGCGCCCCGTTTCCAGGGGCATGTGCTGGAGCCCTATGTCAATTACTGGCGGCTGAGAATCCGCTTTGAAGCGCGCGACGCCGAGGAGATCCGCCGCTATATCAATACCAACCGCGATACCCCGTTGTCCGACAACGTGCGCCGCGACTGGCTGAAGGTGCTCGGTAAAAACGCGCAATGGGAAACCTTCAACGCCGAACAGCCGGCGCTGGTGGGCGAGGACATGGAAGTGACCTGCTACGCGCTGCAGGCGCGATCGCGTGTCGACAATCTGGCATTGCGCGAGGCGCGGCCGCTGTGGTTTGTTGCCCGCGACCTGCCCGACAGCTGCAACACCCTGTTTGATGCGTTGCTCGAGGCGCAGCAATTGTCCGAAGAGGATGTCTGGACGCGGGTGCGACTGGCACTCGAAGCCGGTCAGGTGGGACTCGCCAATCGTGTTGCCGGCTGGCTGCCCAAAGGTCAGGCGCCTGATGCGCGCACGCTGACGGCGATTTCCGGCAATCCCGCCGCGTATCTCAATGATCTGCGCTCGGACCTGAAGACGCGTGCTTCCCGCGAAACCGCGATATTTGCGGTACACCGGCTGGCGCGTACCTCACCGACGCAGGCGGTGGCGCAATGGACCAAACTGTCATCACGGTTCACTGAAGAGGAGCGCGGTTACGTCTGGGGCATGCTCGGCTACTTTGGGGCGATGCGACACGATCCCTCAGCACTCGACTGGTATGCGCGTGCATCCGGCATGAGTGACCTGCAACTGGGCTGGAAGGTGCGCGCGGCTTTGCGCGCGAAGCGTTGGTCCGAAGTGCAGGCGGCAATTGATGCCATGACGCCGAAAGGAGCCGAGGACCCGGCCTGGCGTTACTGGAAGGCGAGGGCGCTGAAGGCCTCCGGTCGTGAAACCGAAGCCGTCGCATTGCTCAAGCCCTTGTCGGCCGAATTCAATTTCTACGGTCAACTCGCGCTTGAAGACCTCGGCGGCAGCGTGCAGTCCCCGCCGCAGGCGTACAAACTGGCCGAGCAGGATATCGCCGCAGTCGCGGCGCGTCCCGGCATCCAGCGGGCACTGGCGCTGTTCCGTCTCGATGTGCGGCTGGAAGCGGTACGTGAATGGCTGTGGGCGATCCGCGGCATGACCGACCGCCAGTTGCTCGCAGCGGCGGAAGTGGCGCGGCGCAACGCGGTGTACGACCGTGCGATCAATACCGCTGACCGCACCGTGTTCGAACATGATTTCGCACTGCGTTATCTCGCGCCCTACCGTGACCAGCTGAAGGCTGCGGCGCGCCAGGTCGATCTGGATGAGGCCTGGGTCAACGGCCTGATCCGTCAGGAAAGCCGTTTCATCGCCCAGGCCAAATCGCGCGTCGGTGCCGGCGGGCTGATGCAGCTGATGCCGGCCACCGCGAAGTGGGTCGCCGGCAAGATCGGATTGAAGGATTGGCACTGGTCGCAGGTCAACGACGTTGAAACCAATCTCAGTCTGGGCACGTATTACCTGAAACATGTGCTCGATACCCTCGACGGGAGCCCGGTGCTGGCGTCGGCCGCGTATAACGCCGGCCCCGGCCGTGCGCGCGCCTGGCGCGCTGATCAGACGATGGAGGCTGCGGTCTACGCCGAAAGCATTCCGTTCAACGAGACGCGGGATTACGTGAAAAAAGTGATGGCCAATTCCAGCTATTACGCCAACAATTTCAGCCAGCAGATGCAGTCGCTGAAAGCGCGCATCGGCGTCATCGAGCCGCGCGCGCGCGACCGCGAAAAGCCGCTGGGTGATACGCCCTGAAGCCGGGCGCAACAGAAGAACATCGGAGAAATACCGGAAATGATCATCGAAAAAGTCTGTGTCATCGGCGGATCGGGTTTTGTCGGCCGTCACCTGTGCCAACAGCTGGCGGCGCGCGGCCTTCGCATGGTGGTGCCGACGCGTGACCGCGAACGCGCTAAGGCGCTGATCCTGCTGCCCACTGTGGATGTGGTCGAAGCCGATGTGCACAACCCGGCGGCGCTGGCGAAAGTGGTGGCCGGTTGCGATGCCGTGATCAATCTGGTCGGCGTGCTGCATGACGGCAGTGGTCACCACGGTTTTAGCGGCGCCCATATCGAACTCGCGCGCAGCGTGGTCGAAGCCTGTCGCACCGGCGGCGTCAAAAGGCTGCTGCAGATGAGCGCGATCGGCGCTGCGACCGACGGCCCGAGCGCCTACCTGCGCAGCAAGGGCGAGGCTGAGCGTGTGGTGATGGAGTCGGGGCTGGAAGTCACGGTGTTCCGGCCTTCGGTGATCTTCGGACCGGATGACCGCTTCCTCAATCTGTTCGCCGGACTCGCGCGGCTGCTGCCGGTGCTGGTGCTGGCGCGGCCGGATGCGCGTTTCCAGCCGGTATACGTCGGGGATGTCGCTGCAGCTTTTGTTCATGCCCTGACCGACATTGCTACCTACGGGCGCCGCTATGATCTTTGCGGACCGCAACGTTACACACTGCGGGAGCTGGTTGCGTTCGTGGCGCGGAACATCGGTCGCCCGCGTCCGATCATCGGCCTTAACCGCACGCTGTCCCTGTGCCAGGCGTTTGCGATGGAGTGTCTGCCGGTGAAACTGATGTCTCGCGACAACATCCTTTCGATGGATGTTGACAGCATCAGCGACTCGGTGTTTCCTTTCGGCATCCGGCCGCAGGCACTGGAGGCGCTGGCGCCGTCCTGGCTGTCGACCAATGCGCCGCGAGCGCAATACGATCTGATGCGCAGCCGCGCCGGACGCTGATACCGGTATGGAAACCTATGTCGTCGGCGGTGCGGTACGCGACGAGATGCTCGGCCTGCCGGTGCAGGATCGCGATTACGTCGTTGTCGGTTCGACGCCGGAAGAAATGGTGAGGCAGGGCTTTCGCCCGGTCGGTCGCGATTTCCCAGTGTTCCTGCATCCGCAAACCCATGAGGAATATGCGCTGGCGCGTACCGAGCGCAAGACCGCGCCCGGTTATCACGGCTTTGCCTTCCATGCCGCTCCCGATGTCACGCTGGAACAGGATCTGCAGCGCCGCGACCTGACCATCAATGCGATGGCGCGTGACGACAGCGGCCGGCTGATTGATCCGTATCACGGCGCCGATGACCTCGGCGAAGGCGTGTTGCGCCATGTCAGCCCGGCGTTTGCCGAAGACCCGGTGCGCATCCTTCGCGTCGCGCGTTTTGCCGCACGTTTTGATTTCACCGTGGCGCCGGAAACCCAGGCGTTGATGGTGCAGATGGTGCAGGACGGTGAAGCCGATGCACTGGTCGCTGAACGCGTCTGGCAGGAACTGGCGAAGGGCCTGATGGAAAAAACGCCGTCGGCGATGTTCGCGATACTGCGCGAATGCGGGGCGATGGCCCGCGTGCTGCCGCAGATCGACGCCTTGTATGATGCCGCACAGGATGGTGAAGCCATGGCGGCGCTCGATGCCGCCGCGGCAGGAAGCGCTGCGCTGGATGTCCGTTTTGCCGCCTTGCTGCGTGCGCTCGAACCCGAGGCTGTCGAAGCCTTGTGCACAAAACTCAAGGCGCCCGCCGCCTGTCGCGATCTTGCCCTGCTCGCCGCGCGGCACGGCAATGCCATTGCCGACGGCGCAGAGCTGGACGCCGAAGCGCTGATGCAGGTGCTGGAGGCCGCCGATGCCTGGCGTCGTCCCGAACGTTTCCGCGACCTGATGGAAGCGGCGCTCGCGGGCATTGCCGACGCGGGGGCTTCGCGCAAGCGTCTGCGTGTTGCGCATGACGCGGCGTTGGCGGTCGATGCGGGTGTGGTGGCCCGCAAGCAGAAATCGCCCGACAGCATCAAGGCGGCGGTGGCTGAAGCGCGCCTCGCCGCGGTTCGTTCCGCGATCAAATAATCAACCGTCAACGGAGTTTGCAATGATCGACTTTTATACCTGGACTACGCCGAACGGCCGCAAGATATCCATCATGCTCGAGGAATGCGGTCTGGAATACCGGACCCATGCAATCAATATCGGCAAGGGCGACCAGTTCAAGCCGGAATTCGTTTCGATCAACCCCAACAGCAAGATTCCGGCGATTGTCGATACCGAGGGTCCCGACGGCCTGCCGATCACGCTGATGGAATCGGGTGCAATCCTGATCTATCTCGCCGGCAAGACCGGGAGGTTTCTCCCGCAACCGATGCGTGGCCGCTATGATGTATTGCAGTGGCTGATGTTCCAGATGGGCGGTGTCGGTCCGATGTTCGGCCAGGTTCATCATTTCCTGCGCGCGGCGAAAGAGCCGGTGCCCTATGCGATCGAGCGTTATGTCACCGAGACACGGCGGCTTTACGGCGTGCTCGATGCGCATCTGGCAAAAAACGAATGGCTGGCCGGCGGCGAATACACCATTGCCGAGATGGCGACTTATCCGTGGATTGCCCGCCATGAGTGGCACAAGACCGATCTGAATGATTTCCCGAATGTGAAGCGCTGGTATGACGTTATCTCGGCGCGTCCCGCCGTGCAGCGCGGCATGGCCATCCCGAAAATCTGAGATTGCGTTAAATCTTCAGCGGCGCGCATGCCGCTGCAGCAGGCGCACGATTTCCGCGGTATCGAGTTCCGGGTTGGTGCGCAGTTCGCGCACGCCGACAATGGTGGTTGCCCAGGCCATATGCCCCTGCATGCGTTTGACGACGCCGGGCCATTCCCCGGACGTATGCTGCTGCGGATCCGGCAAGGCATGGCATTGCGAGCACGCCAGGCTGTACATCTGCCCGGCGCCGGTCTGCAATGCGGGGTGCTTCGGATCGATTTCGCGTTGCGCATGTTTGCGCAGGTAAGCCGTCAGTGTGGCGACTTCGGCTTCTGAGGGCGCCTTGACGCCGGCCATCATTTCTTTCATCAGTGCGCCCCTATTGCCCTGACCCCGCATCCGCCACACCATGCGTTCAAGCACGGATTGCCAGCGTGCGGCGCTGTGCATCCGCGGGTTGGGCAGGTGATGGCATTGCACGCAGTAACGCGCGGTGAGTGTTGCGCCTGCGGATTGCGGCTCGGGCAACTGCTGCGGCTCCATCGCCGGCGGCAGAATGCGTTCGAGCATGCGGCCATGCGGGCTTTTCGCCCAGTTAGCGCGGGCCTGCGCGGCTTCCGGTGATTCTGCGCCATGCGCGATGGCGCTGGCGGACAGCGACACGATCAGCAGCAGGAGGGGGCGACCGGCAACCATGGCCGGGCCATGATAGCGGAATCGGATGCTGAGCCTAGAGCGTGTGGGATTTGTCGCCGCGGCTGAAACCCGACAGCGGCGCTGCGATGCCGCGGCCCAGTGCGATGACCTTGAACAGTTCGCCCATTTCCGCGGGCGACAGCAGTTGCTGCGCCTGTGCAGCGAGCGGCGCGTAACGGGCAACATCGGATGCGGGAATTGCGGCGAGCAGTCCGGTGATGCCACCGTTGATCAGGAATTGCGCCTGATTGGTGTAACCGAGCAGGTCCAGTGCTGCGCCTGCCTGTGCGACGGCGCTGAAATCGACATGCGCGGTGATGTCCTGCAGACCCGGCCACAAAAAAGGGTCATCGTGCGCATGGTGGCGGTAATGGCACATCAGCGTGCCGCGATTG
>JBILYA010000184.1:0-5001 GCA_044378065.1 Burkholderiales bacterium
ACTGCGCATCAAGGGTGCGTCAGAAGCTGCCGAATCGCGCGGTTATCCGGAGTGGATCGAGGTTGACTCGAAGGCGCTGAAAGGCACCTTCAAGGCCCGGCCGCAGCGCTCCGAACTGCCGTCCACGATCAATGAGTCGCTCATCGTCGAGCTTTACTCGAAATAATTCCCGAGAGGTAGATCCGTCATGTCCAGCAGCGCCTTCCTCAAGCCTCGGATCATCGATGTACAGGGTGTGTCACCGTTCCACGCCAAGGTTACGATGGAACCGTTCGAGCGCGGCTACGGCCACACGCTCGGCAATGCACTGCGCCGCACGCTGCTGTCTTCCATGCCGGGTTACGCGGCAACGGAAGTCAAAATCGCAGGCGTGCTGCACGAGTACTCCACCATCGACGGCGTCCAGGAGGACGTGGTTGATATTCTTCTGAACCTGAAAGGCATCGTTCTGCGTCTGCATAACCGCGACGAAGCCATTCTGACCCTGAAGAAGTCCGGTGAAGGCGTCGTGACTGCGGCTGACATCGAGCCGATGCACGATGTCGAAATCATCAATCCCGATCACGTGATTGCGCATCTGACGGCGGGCGGCAAGCTCGACGTGCAGATCAAGGTTGAAAAAGGCCGTGGCTATGTTGCCGCTGTCACCCGTCGCGGCGATGAAGAAGCACGCAGCGTCGGCGGTCTGATGCTGGATGCCTCCTTCGGTCCGGTACGTCGCGTCAGCTACGCGGTGGAATCGGCGCGGGTTGAACAGCGCACCGACCTCGACAAGCTGGTGATCGACATCGAAACCAACGGTGCAATTGATCCGGAAGAAGCCGTGCGTTACGCGGCCCGCGTTCTGGTTGAACAGCTGTCCGTGTTTGCCGATCTCAAAGGCACCCCGGCGCTGATCGAAGAGAAGAAAGCCACCCAGATTGATCCGGTGCTGCTGCGTCCGGTCGATGATCTGGAGCTGACCGTGCGTTCGGCCAACTGCCTCAAAGCCGAAAACATTTACTACATCGGCGATCTGATCCAGCGCACCGAAACGGAGTTGCTGAAGACCCCGAATCTGGGTCGCAAGTCGCTGAACGAAATCAAGGAAGTGCTGGCCTCCCGCGGTCTTACGCTGGGGATGAAGCTGGAAAACTGGCCGCCTGCCGGCCTCGAAAAGGTTTAAGAGGGCATCATGCGTCATCGTCACGGTTTACGGAAACTCAATCGCACCAGCAGCCATCGACTGGCAATGCTGCGCAATATGGCCAACTCGCTGCTGCGTCACGAAGCGATCAAGACCACTTTGCCCAAGGCCAAGGAACTGCGCCGCGTGGTCGAGCCGATCATCACCCTGGGCAAGAAGCCGACTCTGGCCAATCGCCGTCTGGCATTCGATCGTCTGCGCGACCGCGAGAACGTGGTCAAGCTGTTCGAACTGCTGGGCCCGCGTTACGCCAAACGCAACGGCGGCTATCTGCGCATCCTGAAATTCGGCTTCCGCAAAGGCGACAACGCGCCGATGGCGTATGTTGAACTGATGGATCGTCCGGAAGAGGCTGCTGAAGCCAAGACGGAAACGGCAGCTGCCTGATCATCAGCGGCACGTAAAAAAACCGGGTAAACCCCGGTTTTTTTACGTCGGAAATTTATATTTAACTGTTTAAAAACAGATACTTATATTCATTCCGGTTACTGCGGGAGACTATTTCAGGTAATCAGAATCACCCGATAGTCATTGACGTTGGTACGCGTCGCGCCGGTGACGACAAGGTCTCCAGTGGCTTCAAAAAAACCGTAGGCATCATTGCCGTCCAGTAATGCCGCCGCGTTGATATGTTTGCGCGCAGCGCGCTGCAGTGAATCCGGTGTCAGCAGGGCGCCGGCATTGTCTTCTGAGCCGTCGATGCCGTCGGTGTCGCCGGCCAGCGCATGGATGTTGGGTGCACCATCCAGATCCAGTGCCAGGGAGAGCAGGAATTCGGCGCAACGACCGCCGCGGCCTTTGCCGCGAACCGTGACCGTACACTCGCCCCCGGAAATCAACGCAACCGGGGGCTGCCACGGGGCATTATGTTCACGAACGGCGCGGGACAAGGCACCATAAACCTTGGCGACTTCGCGCGCCTCACCGGTGACCGAGTCACCGAGAATCGCCGGTGTAACACCTTTCGTGCGGAAGTAATCGGCAGCCGCCTGCAGCGATTGCCATGCCGTTGCAATGACCTTGTTCTCGGTCTTTGCAAACGCACGATCTCCGGACTTGGGCGTTTCGGCGATTTCGCCGCGTGCACCACGCGCCAGATGCGCGGCGATCGCAGGCGGAGGCTGTACGCCGTAACGTTCCAGGATGGCGATAGCGTCCGCGTAAGTCGTCGGATCCGGTGCACAGGGTCCGGAAGCGATATGCGTCGGATCGTCTCCTGTGACATCCGAGATGACCAGGGCCAGAACCGGTGCGCGTGATGCCGCAGCCAGCCTGCCGCCCTGAATTTGCGACAGGTGTTTGCGCACGGTGTTCATCGCCTGGATCGGTGCACCCGAATGCAGCAGCTGTTTGGTGACCTGTTTCAGATCCGCCATCGAAACGCCATCCGCAGGCAGTGACAGCAGGCTCGATCCGCCTCCGGAGACCAGTACCAGCAGCAGGTCCTGCGGCGTCAGTGTTTTGACCTTCTTGAGAATTTCCGCGGCAGCCTGTTCGCCGGCCGAGTCCGGCACGGGATGGCCGGCTTCAATCACGGTAATGCGATTGGTCAGCAGTCCGTGGCGATAACGCGTGATAACCAGACCGTCGAGCGGTGCCGCGGCCGGCCAGGATTGTTCGACGGCCAGCGCCATGGATGCCGCGGCCTTGCCCGCACCGACGACCAGCGTACGGCCTTTGGGTGGCGGGGGCAAGTGCGCAGGGAGAATGCGCTGCGGATCGGCCGCAGCGACTGCCGCGGCAAAACTGCCGGTGAGCAGTTCACGCGCGGCCTCGGATTTCACGCCAGCACCGTTTTCAGGTGAACGCCGGTATGGCTGCCCGGGTTTGCTGCGATGGTTTCCGGCGGGCCTTCGGCAATGATACGGCCGCCACCGCCGCCGCCCTCGGGGCCAAGGTCAATGACCCAGTCGGCAGTCTTGATGACGTCGAGATTGTGTTCGATGACGACAATGGTGTTGCCGTGGTCGCGCAGTCGGTGCAGCACGCGCAGGAGCAGGTCGGTGTCATGGAAATGCAGGCCCGTTGTCGGTTCATCGAGGATATACAGTGTGCGGCCGGTGTCACGTTTGGACAGCTCCAACGCCAGCTTGACGCGCTGCGCCTCGCCGCCCGAGAGGGTGGTCGCACTCTGGCCCAGCGTGATGTAGCCGAGACCGACATCCATCAGCGTCTGCAGCTTGCGCGCCAGTGTTGGCACTGCGCTGAAAAACTCCAGCGCGTGTTCAACCGTCATCTCCAGTACTTCGTGAATGGTCTTGCCCTTGTAACGGATGTCCAGCGTTTCGCGGTTGTAGCGTTTGCCGTGGCAGGTGTCGCAGGGGACATAGATGTCAGGCAGGAAGTGCATCTCAACTTTTAATACACCATCACCCTGACAGGCTTCACAGCGGCCGCCTTTGACGTTGAACGAAAAACGTCCGGCGCCGTAGCCGCGCGCACGTGATTCCGGCACGCCGGCATACAGCTCGCGGATCGGCGTGAACAGGCCGGTATAAGTTGCGGGATTGGAGCGGGGTGTCCGGCCGATCGGGCTCTGGTCGACATTGACGACCTTGTCGAAGAATTCCATGCCTTCGATGGCGGCGCAGGGCGCGGGTTCGACATTGCTGCCGTAAAGATCGCGCGCAGCCGACAGATAGAGCGTGTCGTTAACCAGGGTCGACTTGCCGGAGCCGGAGACGCCGGTAACGCAGGTCAGCAGGCCGATGGGGATGCCCACCGTAACGTCCTTGAGATTGTTGCCGTGTGCACCCTTGATAACCAGCTGCCGCTGCGGGTTAATGCGGTGGCGCAGCGCCGGTACGTCGATGCGCCGGCGTCCGGACAGGTACTGGCCCGTCAGCGATTCGGGGTGAGCGATGATTTCCGCCGGCGTACCTTCGGCGATGACGCAGCCGCCGTGTTCACCGGCACCGAGGCCCATATCGACCACGTGATCGGCATGCATGATCGCATCGTGATCGTGCTCGACGACGATCACCGAGTTGCCGATGTCGCGCAGCCGCTTGAGCATGTCGAGCAGCCGCGTGTTGTCGCGCTGGTGCAGGCCGATCGACGGTTCATCGAGCACATACATTACGCCGGTGAGGCCGGAGCCGATTTGACTGGCGAGACGGATGCGCTGCGATTCACCGCCCGATAGCGTGTCGGCCGAGCGATCGAGCGACAGATAATCCAGGCCGACATCCACCAGAAAGCGCAGGCGGTTGCTGATTTCGCCGGCAATTTTTTCGGCGATGGCCTGTCGTGCACCGGTCAGTTTCAGATTGTCGAAGAAACGCATCGCGTCGCCGAGTTGCAGTGCGGACAGTGCGTAGATCGGCTGACGTGCGACCAGCACATGCCGCGCCTCGCGCCGCAGGCGTGTGCCCTGGCAATCCGGGCACTGCTGGGTGTTCAGATACTTGGCGAGTTCTTCCTTGACCACCGGCGAGTCGGTTTCCTTGTGCCGCCGTTCGAGGTTGGGCACAACGCCTTCAAAGGCATGTTCCTTGACATAGGATTTGCCGCGTTCACCGACGTAGGTGAAGCGTATCGCGGTTTTTCCGGAACCATAGAGCACTGCCTGCCGCGCTTCTTCGGGCAGTTCGTTGAACGGCGCTTCGATGTCAAAGCCGTAATGGGCGGCCAGACCCTGCAGCATCTGGAAATAGAACTGGTTGCGACGATCCCAGCCTTTGATCGCCCCCGCGGCGAGCGACATTTCAGGAAAAGCCGCAATGCGTTTGGGATCGAAGAAGGTGATCGAGCCCAGCCCGTCGCAGCGCTGGCAGGCACCGGCCGGATTGTTGAACGAAAACAGCCGGGGTTCG
>JBILYA010000110.1:0-6732 GCA_044378065.1 Burkholderiales bacterium
GCCGGTTCCGCGACCTACGCACTGACACTGGCCAAACGCATGTTCCAGTACATGTATGTGCCGACGCTGGAACAGTTATTGGAAGTGGAAGTGCTGGCGATCTGCGGTGCGCGCATGACCCATGACCATGTCGAGGGCGTCACTGCGTTCAAGGAAAAACGCAAACCGCAGTTCAAGGGCAAATAAGCCGTATTGCCATGACCGCCTGGAAAAAACAGACCCTCGCCGAAGCGCTGGCTGCCGTCTCCACCGCCCATCCCCAGGATGAAGCGCTGGTGATTGCCGGCCATCGCCTGAGTTATGCCGAGTTGCGCGACAACGTGCGCGAAGTGGCACTGGGTCTGCGGGCGTTGGGCATCAACCGCGGCGACCATGTCGCGGTGTGCATGGGCAATTCGCTGGAATGGGTGGTGTTCTTTTATGCCGCAGCCAGCATCGGCGCAGTGACCGTGCCGGTCAACACCCGCTTCAAGGCTGATGAAATGCTCTACTGCCTGAAGCAGGCCGACGTGAAGCTGCTGTTCATCGCCGACCGCTTTCTCAAAATCGACTTCATCGCGATGCTGCGCGGCATCTGCCCCGCCATCGACCAGAAGCTGCCCGACGCAGCGCTGCCGCTGCTGCAATCGGTGGCGGTGCTGGGCAAGGATGTACCGGCCGGCGCCATCGGCTTCGCGGACCTGCTCGCGCAAGGCGCAGCATTCGACGAACGACAGCCGCCGGAAGTCCATCCCGACGACGTGCTGCTGATGCAATTCACCTCGGGCACCACCTCCTATCCCAAGGGCGTGATGCTGCCGCACGACAATATGCTGCGCAACGCCGCCTGTATTGCGGCGCGTTTTCATTTGCGCGCGAAAGACCGTTATTACAGCGCCCGCCCCTGGTATCACGTCGCCGGCACCACGTTGTCGCTGCTCGCCGCGCTGACCACCGGCGCCCGCCTGGTGTCGTCGCCGCATTTCGACGCCGGCGAAGCCCTGGTGACGATGTGGAGCGAGGAATGCACGCACACCTCGGGCAACGACACCATGTTCCTGATGCTGCTGAATCACCCGGACTTCGACAAATACCCGCTGAAGCTGCGTCACGGCTGGGTGTCCTGCGGTCCCGAAGTCTCGCGCAAGGTCGTCGAGCGCATGGGCATGAAGGGACTGGTGCAGGCTTACGGTCTGTCCGAGGCCTCGCCCAATGTCTGCATGTCGCGTTACGACGATGATCTCGAAAAACGCATCAACGGCTGGGCGCACATCCTCGACGATGTCGAAGTGCGCCTGGTCGATCCGGAAACCAATACCGTGCAACCTGCCGGCAAGACCGGCGAAATCCAGGTGCGCGGCTGGAGCGTGATGAAGGGCTATTACAAGATGCCCGAGCAGACCGCAAAAACCATCGATGCCGAGGGCTGGCTGCATACTGGGGACCTCGGCATGATGGATGACGACGGTCGCCTGCGTTTTATCACCCGCATCAAGGACGTATTCCGTGTCGGCGGCGAAAACGTTGCACCGGCGGAAGTCGAAGATGTGCTGCACAAACATCCCAAGATCAAACAGGCCCAGGTGATCGGCGTGCCCGATCCGCGGCTGGTCGAAGTCCCCGCGGCTTACGTGATCCTGCGCGAAGGTGAAAGCGCGACACCGGATGAACTGATGGCCTGGAGCAAGGAACGCCTCGCCAACTTCCGCGTGCCGCGTTACCTGAAGATTGTTGAAGACTTCGAGAAGATCGGCATGACCGGCAGTTCGAAAGTGCAGAAGAACAAACTGCGCGCGCAGGCGCTGATTGATTTTGGTCTCGAGGACAAAAAGGCCTGAAACCTGCAATATCGGGTCAAATTATAAGTTATTGATTTGTATATTATTTTTTGTAACGCCTGACAGTGCATCCAGCCCTGTCGCAACGGAGAAACACTGCAATGGAATACACGCTCAAACGCCCCGACGGCTGCAATATTTTCTACACCATCGACGACTACACGGATCCCTGGCTGAAGGCCGAGACCGTGCTGTTCGTGCATGGCCTCGCCGAATCGGGTGAAGCATGGCGTGCCTGGGTGCCGCATTTCGCGCGTCATTACCGCGTGGTGCGCCTCGACCTGCGCGGCTTCGGCCGTTCGACGGCAATGCCCCCCGAACATGAATGGTCGATGAATGAACTGCTCGACGACATCGAAGCACTGATTCATCACATTGGCTGCAGCAAAGTGCACCTGATCGGCGCCAAGAGCGGTGGCTCGATGTCGCTGGCGCTGGCCGCCAACCGGCCGCAGCTGGTGAAGACACTGATCGGCGTCACCCCGCCGATCCTGCCGGCCGCCGGCATCGACCAGTGGGTGGAGCACATGAATACCAAGGGTGTCGTCGACTGGGCTGCGCACACCATGCAGGGCCGCCTCGGCACCAAGGCTTCCAAAGCTGAAGTCGACTGGTGGATCCATCATCTGCAGGGCAAGACCGCGCTGTCGACGCTGCAAAGTTATCTGCGCTGGGTACCCAAGCTCGACATCCGCGAGGACGTCAAACGCATCACCTGCCCGACACTGATCATCACCACCACGGGCAGCGGCCTGCGCTCGGTCGATGGCGTCAAAGCCTGGGTCTCCGGCGTGAAATCGGCGCAGCTGATCGTCATGGAAGGCGATGCCTGGCATGCCGCCGGCGCCTACCCAGACCGCTGCGCCGAAGCCTCGCTGAAATTCCTCGCTGAACAGGCACAACAATGAAACGCCCGCTGCAACTGATCGCCGGTCTGACCCTCGCTGCCTGCTGCGCAGCGGCGTCTGCACAGAACTATCCGACCAAGACCGTACGCATGATCGTCGGTTACCCGCCGGGCGGCCCGACCGACGTGCTGGCGCGTATCGTCTCGCAAAAGCTGACCCAGGCCTGGGGCCAGCAGGTCATCGTCGACAACCGACCCGGCGCCAGCGGCATGATCGGTGCCGAGTTCACCGCACGCGCAGCGCCCGACGGCTACACGCTGCTGATGGTGCCTGTGACCTACGCGGTCACACCCAGCCTGTTCAGCAAAATGACTTATGACGTCGAGAAAGACCTCGCGCCCGTCGCGCAGGTCGCCGCTGCGCCCTTCATCCTGGTCGTGCACCCGACGCTGCCGGTCAAAACAGTAAAAGATCTGATCACGCTGGCGCGCAGCCGCCCCGGACAACTGAACTTCGCTTCGGCGAGCACCGGCGGCATGCCCCATCTCGCCGGCGAACTGTTCAACAGCATGACCGGTGTGAAGATGGTGCACATTCCGTACAAAGGCGCCGCACCCGCGACCACCGACCTGCTGTCAGGACAGATCACGCTGATGTTCAACAACATGCTGTCGGCGATGCCCCAGGTCAAAGCGGGACGCCTGCGCGCCGTCGCGGTGACCAGTCTGAAGCGATCTGCTGCAGCACCGGAACTGCCGACCATCGCTGAAACCGTGCCGGGTTATGAAGCCAACGGCTGGTACGGCGCCTTCGCACCGGCCGCGACGTCCAAAGACCTGATCAATCGGGTCAATGCCGAAATGAACCGCATCATGAAAATGCCGGATGTCACCCAGCGCCTCGCCGGCGACGGCGTCGAAGCGGTCGGCACCACACCCGAGCAGTTCGGTGCTTACCTGAAGCAGGAAATTGCCAAATGGGGCAAAGTGGTCAAGGCCTCCGGCGCCAAAGCCGATTGAAACGGCTCATCAAGGAATAATCATGAACTTCCACACCCGCACGCTGATCGCGGCCTTCCTGTTAGGTAGCGGCACTGCCCTTGCCGCGGACTACCCGACCAAACCCATCCGTCTGGTCGTGCCCTTCCCGGCCGGCGGCCCGGTCGACATCACCGCGCGCACGCTGGCGCCTCGACTCGGCGACGCGCTGGGCCAGCGCATCCTGATCGACAACCGCGGCGGCGCCGGCGGCGTGCTCGGCTCCGACATCGTCGCCAAGTCGCCGGCTGACGGTCACACGCTGCTGCTGTGCACGACCGGCAACGCCATCAACGTCAGTCTCGTGCCCAACCTGCCCTATGACATCCGCAAGGACTTCGCGCCGGTGTCGATGGTCGCGATCATCACCAGCATTCTCGTAGTACACCCTTCACTGCCGGTGAAATCGGTGAAAGACCTGATCGCTTTGGCCAAAGCCAAACCCGATGCCCTGAGTTATGCCTCCACCGGTAATGGCGCGCCGACACATCTCGCCGGCGAACTCTTTAAGAGCATGGCCGGCGTCAAGATCGTCCATGTGCCGTATAAGGGCGCCGCACCGGCGGTGATCGACCTGATCAGCGGCCATGTGCAACTCTCATTCATCAGCGCTCCCGGCGCGATGCCGCATGTCCAGGAAAAACGCCTGCGCGTACTCGCGGTCACCAACAGCAAACGCTCCGTGCTGCTGCCTGAAATCCCCACCATCAGTGAAGCCGGACTCAAAGGTTATGAATCAGAAGGTTGGCATGGCCTGTTCGCGCCAGCCGGCACACCCAAGCCCGCGATCGATCGCCTGTACAAGGAAATCTCCACACTGCTGCGCGATCAGAAGATCAGCAGCCTGCTTGCCGCGGGCGGCGCTGAGCCGGTGGGCATGCCACCCGATGAATTCGGCAAGGCATTGCACCGTGAAATCGAAAAGTGGGCCAAGGTCGTCAAGACTTCGGGCATGAAGATGGATTGATTGAGGGTTAAGCAGCACTTTAAACGCAGCAAATTGTTCCAATCGAAAAGGGAGTATTCGATGTCTGATTTAATGAAACAGTCACCACTCGGCACCTACGTCGAGCACCTGAAAAAAGGCGAACTCGCCTACCAGGTCAACAAAGACACCAACAAGCCGTTTTTTTATCCGCGCGCGGTTGCGCCGGAAACCGGCAGCGCAAACATCGAATGGCGCGTTTCCAAAGGACTCGGCACGGTTTATACGACCACTGCCGTGCACTACAAGGGCGAAGCGCCGCTGAACGTGGCGATGATCGACATGGACGAAGGCTACCGGCTGATGAGCCGCGTCGAAGGCATTGACGCGATGGACGTCAAGATCGGCATGCGCGTCAAGGTCAAGGTCGTTCCCGGTGACGAGAATACCCTGCCCTTCCCTGTATTCACCCCCGCGGGAGACGCCAAATGACCAACACGCTCAAACGCGGCAGTATTGCAGTCGTCGGCGCAGCCGAATCCGACCTGGGCCAGGTCGCACCGCACACCACCCCGGTCGATCTGATGGCGCAGGCGACGATACGCGCCCTCGACGACTGCGGCCTCACGCTGAAAGATGTCGACGGCCTGTTTGTCGCCGCCACCCAGGTCCGCATGGGTCCGATGCAACTGGCCGAATACCTGGGTATCAAGCCGAAAGTGTTCGACGGCACGCAGATCGGCGGCTCATCGTTTATGTCTCACCTCGCCCACGCACAGGCCGCCATCGAGCTGGGCCTTTGCGAAGTCTCCGTGATCGCCTACGGCAGCACGCAGCGGTCCGTGTCACGCGCCGCAGCCAGCCCGCGCGAGTTCAATCCCTATGAGACGCCGTACCGGCCGATTCTGCCGATCAGCGCCTATGCAATGGCTGCTGCACGCCATTTCCATCAGTACGGCACCACCCGCGAACATCTGGCTGAAGTCGCCGTCGCCGCCCGTAAATGGGCGCTGATGAACCCCAAAGCCTGGGAAAAAGAACCGCTGACCATCGAACAGGCGCTCAATGCGCGCATGGTGTCCAACCCCTTCACCGTACGCGACTGCTGCCTGGTGGTGGATGGTGGCGGCGCCATCGTTCTGACCTCGGCTGCACGCGCCAAGACGTTGAAGAAAAAACCGGTCTATGTGCTGGGTGTCGGCGAAACGCTGTCGCACGCCAACATTTCCAGCATGCCCGACTTCACCGTCACAGGCGCCGCAATCTCCGGCCCGCAGGCCTTCAAGATGGCCGGTGTGACGCAGAAAGACGTCAAGATGCTGTCGTTGTATGACGCTTTCACCATCACGCCGATCCTGTTCCTCGAAGACCTCGGCTTCGTGCCGAAAGGCGAAGGCGGCCGGTTTGTTGCCAACGGCGGCATCGCCCCCGGCGGCAAACTCGCGGTCAACACTTCCGGCGGCGGCCTGTCGTACTGCCACCCCGGCATGTACGGCCTGCTGGTGATGATCGAAGCCGTTCGCCAGGTTCGCGGCGAATGCGGCGAACGTCAGGTCAAGGACTGCGATGTCTCGCTCGCCCACGGTAATGGCGGCGTCATGTCCAGCCAGTGCACCGTGATTTTCGGCTCTGAAAACACCCTGTAATACGTAGCAAGCCATGCCCGGATGCAGGCAAAAACCTGCATCCGGTTTTTCACTGCCGGAGGAGACCGTTCGTGAAACTTGAACTGTATTACGCGCCCAAGACCTGCGCGCTGGTGCCCTATGTCACGCTCACCGAAGCCGGTGCCGACTTCACCGTGCACAACATGAATTCCCGTTCCGGTGCGCTGAAAACCCCGGAATATCTCAGGCTCAATCCCAAACACAAGGTTCCCGTGCTGGTCATCGATGGTGAACCATTGACCGAAAACGTCGCCATCCAGATTTTCATCAACCGCACTTTCCCGCAGGCGAAGTTGCTGCCGCAGGACCCGAAACAGGAAATCAAGGCGATCTCGCTGATGGCTTGGTTCGCCTCGACCATCCATCCCCACCTGACGCCGAACGCACGTCCGGAAAACTACTGCGACCTTCCGGGCTCGGCCGATGCGGTCAAACGCG
>JBILYA010000216.1:0-4440 GCA_044378065.1 Burkholderiales bacterium
TGGCACTTCCGGCCCTCGTGTTGGCGACGTGCACCATCAGTCCGCTCGCTGCCGCACAAGCGGTCAAAGCTGGTGCCGATTACCCCAATCGACCCGTCAGGCTGGTGGTTTCGGCGGCGCCCGGTGGTAGCAGTGATGGTGCCGCGCGAGTGATTGGACAGCGCCTTGGTGAGAAATGGGGGCAGCAGGTTGTGATCGATAACCGCGGCGGGGCGGGCGGCATACTGGGCGCAGGCACCGTTGCGCAGGCGCTGCCGGACGGTTACACCATCGGCATGGTATCCCTCCGTTTTGCAGTCAATCCCAGTCTGCTCAAGGTGCCCTTCGACACCGTCAAGGATTTCACCCAGCTGTCGATGACGGCAGCCGTGGGCAACGTGCTGGTGGTGAATACAAAATCGACTATTCAAACCGTCAAGGAGCTCGTCGCACAGGCCAAGGAAAAACCGGGCCAGCTGACCTTTGCTTCTTCGGGCATTGGCGGTGCGCCGCATCTGGCGGGAGAATTTTTCGCGATGCAGACCGGAACAAAACTCCAGCACATCGCCTACAAAGGCGGTGGTCCCGCCATCATTGACCTGCTGGCCGGCAGTGTGACCATGAGTTTTGCGTCACTGACTTCGGCATTACCGCATATCAAGAGCAACCGCCTGCGTCCGCTGGCCGTTGCGGCAAAAACGCGCGCACGTCAGCTTCCCGATGTGCAGACCATGAAGGAGGCGGGAGTTGGCGAAATTGCCGTGCTTGATTGGCAAGGCATGCTTGGTCCCAAAGGACTGCCGAAACCCATTACCGACAAGCTGTCCGGTGAAATACGCAGCATTCTGAAAGAGCCCGCAGTTGAAACCCGTTTTGATGCCATGGGTCTTGATGTCATTGCCAGTTCCCCTGAGGAATTCCGTAAAATGATTGAAGAAGAAGTCAAACGTTGGGCGCTGGTGGTCAAAGCGGCCAACATCAAGGTTGATTAAGCCGATGTCATTGTCATTGCAAACTCGCGAGGGGTTCGGCACCCGTGACTAAACCGAAAATCTGCATTGTCGGCACCGGCGGGACCATCGCCTCCCGTTACGACAAAAAACTCGGCGGCCATGTGTCTGCAGCCACTGCGCAGGATCTCGTGGCAGCTGTTCCCGAGCTGCAGGATGTTGCGGATATCGAAGTCGTCGAGCATTCGAATATCAACAGCGCGCTGATGGATACGCCGACGGCATTCGCGCTGCGTGACACCCTGCGCCGCGTGCTGGCGGATGACGCCGTCGCCGGCGCGGTGGTCACCCACGGCACGGCCACCCTGGAGGAGTCAGCCTACCTGATGGATCTGACCGTGGGCAGCGAAAAGCCTATCGTGTTCACCGGCGCGCAGCGCAATGCCGACGAAAAAGATCCGGATGGACCACGAAATATTCACTACGCGGCCATGATTGCGGCGGATCCCGATGCGCGGGGCCGGGGCGTGATGATCTCGCTTGGCAGCCAGATTCATGCTGCGCGCGACGTCACCAAGATCAACCCTGAGGTGCTGACCTGCTTCGGCGCACGTGATGGTGGCCCCATCGGGGCCGTATCGAAATACGGTGCGGTATTTTTCTCGATGCCGCAGCGGCGGATTCTTCTCGAGGTTGATCACGTTCGCGACAACGTGCACATCATCCGCATGGGGCAGGGCGGCAATGATCTGCTGTTCCGCGCCTGTATCGCCGGAAAAGTCGACGGCATCGTCATCGAAGGAACCGGCGGCGGCAACGTCAACGGGCCGTTTTACGAGGGTGCCTGCGCGGCGCTGGAGGCGGGTATACCGGTAATCGCCGGTCTGCGTCTGTCGTCGGGTGCACCGCATCTCGGAAAAGGTTATCCGGGTTCATTTCAGAGCCTGCTGGCCAAGGGCGCGATTTCCTCCGGTTACCTGAGCGGCATCAAGGCGCGGATTCTGCTGATGGTTGCACTGGCCAGCACCAACGAGCGTGAGCAGTTGAAAGCCATTTTCAAGGCTGCGGGCGGCTGACAAGCCGGGACCCGCGGCATCAACAACAGGCATTCTTATTTTCTGGAGAATCAGGTTATGCGTGCAGCTGCTGCAGTGATTTCGATTTTTTTTGCTTCGATCCTTTTTCCGTCAATTGCCGACGCCCAGAACTGGCCCACGCGGCCGGTGCGGCTGATCAGTCCGTTTGCACCGGGGGGCGGTGCGGACATTACTTCCCGGGCTGTGGCACAGAAGCTGTCCACCTCTCTGGGTCAGCAGGTGCTTGTTGAAAATCGCGGCGGCGCCGGTGGCATGATCGGCGTGGATATCGCGGCCAAGTCACCGGCGGACGGTTACACCGTGGTCATGGGCACCATCGGGCCGATTGCGATCAATCCCAGCCTCTACAAAAAAATGACCTATGACCCGATGCGCGACCTGATCCCGGTTTCACAGGCCGCCAATGCGCTAAACGTTCTGGTGGTGCATCCTTCACTGCCGGCAAAAAACGTCAAAGAGATGATTGCCATTGCCAAGGCACGTCCCGGTCAGATGAATTACGGTTCATCGGGTCCCGGTGCAACGGATCATCTTGCAGGCGAGCTGTTCAATGTCCTTGCGGGCGTCAAGATGGTTCACGTGCCTTACAAAGGCGGTGCACCGGCAATGCTCGATCTCGTATCGGGCAACGTGCAAGTCGTGTTCTCGACCGTCAGCACAGCGATCGCCGCGATGGATTCCAAACGCGTACGGCCGCTGGCGATGACCGGCAATCAGCGGTTCGAACTGATGCCCGAACTGCCGACGGTAGCCGAGGCCGGCCTGAAAGGCTTTGAGGTCAATAACTGGTATGGGATTTTCTTGCCGGCAGGCACGCCGAAGGACATCGTTACGCGGCTGAATGCCGATGTGGTCAAGGCGCTGGCTGCACCGGATGTGAAAAAACGGCTGCTTGAGGCTGGCATCGTTGCGACATCCAGCAGCCCTGAAGGCTTTACGGCTTATGTCAAAGCCGAAGCCGCCAAATGGGCGAAAGTCATCAAAGACGCCAATATCAGCGTCGAATAATAAAGCGGCAGGGCGGCGCCATGCAGGCGCCGCCGGCCGATCACCGGCCGTATAACGCGTTAGTCCAGCGCGCTGCCTCGAACAGATAACGGTCCGTATCGCGGCGGGTCACCAGCTGCACACCGATCGGCAGCTTGTTCGGACCACTGAACAGCGGCAACGTGATCGACGGATTGTGGCAAGCCGTCCAGATTGAACTAAAGGCGGCTGAACCGGTTGCGTTGAGGCCAACCGGCGGCTCACCCGGCGCCGAAGGCGTCAGGATCACATCGTAATCACGGAAAATGTCATCGAGTTGCAATCGCAGCGCTTCAGCCTGGGCGCGGGCTTCGCGATACTCTTCAAAGCTGTAAGCCAACCCGTGTTTCAGCCGGTTTTCACGCAGCGTCTCGCTGATCCTCTCGTAGTGATGATTGATTTCCCAGGCGCGATTACGGGCGAATTCAAAGCTGGAAATCCGCTGATGGATTTCCTCGATCGGATCAAAGCTTTCGGGCAGGGTAAGGTCGGAAACTTTGGCGCCGCCTTTGGCCATTGCCGCTGCGCAGGATTCGATGGCCTGCTTGGTGGCTTCGTCCGTGATATCCCAAAACTGGGTGCGGCAGACACCGACACGCGGCGGCTGGCAAGGTGTCGCCGGCAAGGCTTCGGTCGGTACACCAATCAGGATGTTGCGGTACAGCGCGATGTCTTCAACCGATCTAGCAATCAGTCCCAGCGTATCGAACGAACCCGCCGCTTCCATCACTCCGGCCAGGCGCAGGTCGCCCCAGGTCGGGCGGTAGCCGACGCAGCCGTTATAAGCCGCAGGACGAATCGTAGAGCCGGTGGTCTGGGTGCCGACGGCGAGGGGAATCATGCTGCAGCCGACGGCTGCAGCTGAACCGCTGGAGGAACCGCCAGGCGTGCGTTTCGGGTCCATCGGGTGCATGGTTTTGCCGGGATGGCGATTGGCGAATTCAGTCGTCACGGTTTTTCCCATGATGATGCCGCCGGCACGACGGGTCAGCGCGACGCAGGCTGCATCCATATGCGGGCGGTGACCGGCATGTATCGGCGTGCCGTATTCGGTGGGCATGTCTGCTGTGTCGATAATGTCTTTCATACCAACCGGCACGCCCTGCAATGGGCCTTTCACGGTGCCACGGTCCAGCGCCTGTGCCTGCTGGATGACGAGTTTCGGGTCCAGAAACTGCCAGGCCTGCACTGCAGGTTCGCGTTCAGCGATGTAATCCAGGCAGGCGCGGGCCACGGCTTCGGCGGTGGTTTTACCGGCGCTGATGCGGCTGACAATTTCGGTGGCAGTCAATTCATGCAGATTTTTTTCAGGCACAACAGTCACTCCGGCATCGATGTCAATAGCTTCGATTTTAGCTGCTGTTGACCTTCAGCGGCAGAAAGTCCTG
>JBILYA010000434.1:0-6643 GCA_044378065.1 Burkholderiales bacterium
GTCGGAGAGAAAGTTGCGCATGCCGTCGGCATTGTTGTTCCTCATGAAGTCCCAGCTACCCTTCTCCAGCACCATCAGCTCGTCGCGCAGCTTGGCTGCCTCGGGCGATTGCGCCTTCGCGGCGGGCGCGAAGGCGGCAAGCCCGAGGGCCGCCGCGGCACCGAAAAGACGACGTCGTGCGATCATGATTTTTTCCTTCATCCGACATTCCCCGGATGAACCCGTGGAACGTAGCAAACCCTAGCATGCGCAGATGGCAGTTTCGAGACCAGACGCTGCCGCTGTCGCTGCTCGGGCTGACCGACGCGGGCCTCGACGACATTTTCACCGCCGTGACCCTTCAGCAAACGCAGCTGCATCACGATCAGCAGATGCCGTTGGGGAGCCGACACACAGACGAGCCGTCGCGCACTTGAGCAGGTGATGCTGTAGCTCCCCTGCCCTTGCTCAAAATTCCAAAAAGCCAAGAAAGCATAGGATTCTTGACGCCTGAGCTTTCTCAAAACTCCAAGAAGACGAGAAAGCATAGAGTTTTTGGCGACGCAGTCATACCGTCATCGGCATGCTCACGCTTCTGTCCGCCCTCGGTTCGCTGCTCTCGTTCCGATTTCGTAATCGCCTCACCCTGGAACTCGAACTCGTCGCCCTGCGCCATCGCTACGAGGGTCGCGCGGCCTGAACTTCTTGCAGCGATGGAACCTGTACCGCCGTCGCGGTGCCGGCCGTCGTCACCGTCCGCAATTGCGTCGCTCCAGGGCTGACGCGCTCAGAACCCACGCACGGAGATCGGGTCGTAACAGAACGGCGCGCTCTCCGATTGCCGAACATCATCAAGCCCCCCGTGCCAATGAAACGTGCGCCACTTTCCCCGTAGAGATTAGTGGGCAACAAGGTAGCCATGACAATCGATCGACAGCTCAAAGCCACGGTGCATGAAGCGAGCGCTCTTGCCGATGCCGGCGCATCGGAAGGAGCCCGTAGGGCGACTGTAGATGCGCCGGCATCGGCGGCGAAAAATTGGCCAGCCGACGCCTGTCGCTCGACGGAGCCTGTCCCGAGCGAAGCCGAGGGGCTTCGGGCAGGCATGGAGGTGGTTGCGGGTCGCCGGCGGCCGGCCTTTTCCAGGGCCGACAGGCAGCGGATCCTTCAAGCCGCCGACCGCTGCAGCGCGCCCGGCGAGATCGGCGCGTTGATGCGCCGCGAAGGTGTGTACTCGTCCAGCCTGAGTACCTGGCGCAAGCAACGCAAGGCCGCCGAGCTTGCCGCGCTGGCGCCGCGAAAGCGCGGCCCCAAGCCTGCCGCCGATCGCGACCAGGTACTGCGGATCGCCGAGCTGACGCGGGACAACGACAGGCTCAAGAGCCGGCTCGACAAGGCCCTGTTCGTCATCGAGGTCCAAAAAAAAGTGGCGGCCTTGCTGGGCCATCCACTCGACGACAACGGCGAGAACACATGATGGCCGGTGTCCAGGAACTCACGCCGGTTGTCGGAAACGCCGCGGCCTGCCGCGCCCTGGGCCTGTGGCGCGGCGCCATGGCTCGCGGTGCCGCACGCGCGGCCCGCGACGCGCTGCTCGGTCCGCCGGCACCGCGCCCAGCGCCGCCGCGGCCACCCCTGGCCCTGGCGCCCTGCGAGCAACAGGCGCTGCTCGGCATCCTCAACGGCCAGCGCTTCGCCGACACCGCGCCGGCGGCGGTGCATGCCACGCTGCTCGACGAAGGAAGCTACTTCGGGTCGGTGCGTACCATGTACCGGCTGCTGGCGGCCAACGGCGGCTGCCGTGAGCGTCGCGCCCAGCGCCGGCATGCGGTCTACAGCAAGCCAGAACTGCTTGCCACGGCGCCCAATCAGGTCTGGTCGTGGGACATCACCAAGCTCAAGGGACCGGCTAAGTGGACCGCCTTCCATCTCTACGTGATCCTCGACATCTTCAGCCGCCATGTCGTCGGCTGGATGGTCGCGCCACGCGAAAGCGCCGAACTGGCTGAGCAGCTTATTGCCGAAACAGTCGCCCGGCATGACATCGAACCCGGCCAACTCACCTTGCATGCCGATCGCGGTGCCAGCATGCGCTCCAAGCCCGTGGCCGCCCTTCTGGTCGATCTCGATATCGTCAAGAGCCACAGCCGGCCCCACGTCTCGGACGACAACCCATTCTCCGAAGCGCAGTTCAAGACCATGAAGTACCGCCCCGACTTCCCGGCGCGCTTCGGCTGCATCGAGGATGCGCGAGCCCACTGCCAGGCATTCTTCGCCTGGTACAACAACACCCACCGTCACTCCGGCATCGCATACATGACCCCGCACAGCGTCCACTACGGGCATGCCGACGCCATGTTCGTCACCCGCCAAGCCACTCTCGATACCGCTTTCCGCTGCAATCCCAACCGCTTCAAGGGCAAGAACCCGCGACCGCATGCCTTGCCTCGAGCCGTCTGGATCAACCCGCCGGCCCTCGACAAAATCACGCCCGAGCAGCCGCTCGATTACTCACTAAACTCATGACCTCAAGTGGCGCAAAGTCATTGACACGTTCCGAAGCGCGACTTTCATCGGTACACCGATTTCATCGCCGGATTGCTTTTTGAGCAAGGAGAGGCGCAAAGTCATTGACGCGTTCCGATCCTTCTCCAGAGCACTCTATAATGGTCGCGCTTTTCTTATGTCCATTGAGCCGCCTCCAAACTTCGGCCTTGCTCTTGTCAATCGCGTATGTTGTGGGCAACGGCAGTCCGGCACTCGCGAACGAAGGCGGCGACAGTTTCTGGCTGCTCGGAACCTCTGCCATGGAGGCGGGGATTACTTCGGCGCCGGGCCTTTCGATCCGCATAACGTATTATTCGTCGGGGGCAAGCTCCAAAGGCTGGACCTCGAAGAGTGACGGGCGCATCGAGGAAGGGTCCTACATTAGTTCGGCCTATTTGATGCTCACGCCAAGCTACGCGTTCGAGAGACCAGTGCTGGGTGGCCAGTTGGAGTTTGGCGTAACGATGCTCGCGGGTAACTATAGTTCGAACTCGTCGACCAAGCTGTTCCCGCCCAGCGGCCCAGCCGAGTTCGACGCTACCAGCGACTCGATGACAGCGTTTGGAGATCTGTTTCCGCAGGTCTCGCTGAAATGGAACCGTAACGTTCACAACTTCATGATCTACGCCGCCGCCAGTGTTCCGAGCGGCGCCTACGATATGAATCGGAGGGCCAGCGTCGGCTCTGGCACCTGGGCGCTGGACGGCGGCGTCGGTTACACCTACTACGACAAAAACACGGGCCATGAATTCTCAGCGATCCTCGGATCCGCCTACAATTTCATGAATCCATACACGGCCTATCAGAGCGGTATCGATTTGCACTTGGAGCTGTCAGCCTCACAATACGTGACAGACAGCCTCTCACTAGGACTTGCTGGCTACTTCTTGACGCAGATCACCGGGGATAGTGGTCCCGACGCCTTCCTCGGCCCTTTCATGTCACGGGTTGTGGGGATCGGGCCGCATCTTGCATACGATTTTAAGTTCGGTGATCGGGCAGCATCACTCAGCGCTGGGAGCTACTACGAATTCGCCGGCGAGAACCGGGCACAAGGCTGGAATGCGTGGCTGACCCTTTCGATCGCGTTGGGTCCGTTCGACAACAAGCTTGCGAAGGGCCGAAACGAAATCAAGGGACCTTGAAAAACACTACACCATTCGCTCTACGCTGCGTGCGAGTATACCGTTCAGCATGATCGCTGCGCGCGAAAGACGAACCACTCAACCTTCGTTCATCGACGGGGATCCCACGATTATTTTCAAGACCGCGTCATTGCGTGATCGATTGCGAGATATGTATTTCGAGATGCTATTGAGTATCACGCACTATTTGTCGGCGTCCTCAGTAACAACTTCGTGAAGCTGGAAAATGTGTTTCGATGTATCCATCCCAATTCAGGATGCGGGCTTTTTGCGCTCTGCGGTCGTCAACGTGACAAACCCGGTCAAATCCATGTGCGCTCGATGATGCCTTCAACGCTTCTCTCGGCGAACGGTTGCTCCTGACCCTTGCCATCACCCACGAAGGTCTTCGCCATGGCGCGATAGCGGAAGACATAGCCACCCGCCGCGGCTTCGCTCCAGACCCGCGTCGTCGTCTCGGAGCGCGCCCGCCACCCGACGTCGGGGCGCTCGAAGAGGGCGGCCGATTTGGTGAATCCAGTGAGCGACAAGGGATCGCCGATGACCATCTGGTAGTTCTCTTCGGCCACCAGATCGACCCACAGGCCCTGCAGCGGCCCGCCATACTGGTAGCGGCCACTATCGAACACTTTGCGGGTCAGCATGCCCGGCTTTCCGTCGATGGTCACGTGCTCGGCCTTGCGCGTGGTCTCGGCGGGGCGGGCCTCGGCCAGCGTAGGCAGATACTCGTTAGGATTGACGTACGCTCCCGCTGATTTGTCCGGCAACAGGTCCTGCAGGCGCCGATCCTCGGCCTGCCTTGCGTCGCGGCCGGGTAGGAGCAGCGCGCTTATTACCGGGGACCATTCCGCCGCGCCGGTCTCGAGCGTAACAGTCGCAGCCTCAGGGTTTTCCCAGAGCGTCGGATAGAACGAAGGCGACAGCGCGAGCCTGATGCGCCAGCCCTGCTTGAAGGTATGGCCCATGAGATTGAGTGGCACCTTCAGCGAGAAGGGAACGCCCGGCTCGATCCGCTCGGGCTTAGCCATGTCGCCGCCGCGGTAGGCGAGATTCCAGAAGCTGTAGCTGACGAGGTGCGAAGCGCCGGTCGTGGGACTGACCTCGCACAGCCTGATGGCGAGCGCAGCGTGCGGTCGGTCGACACTAAGATTGAGCGTCACGACGGGATAGCCGAAGCTGTCGAAGTCCGCTGTCAGCGGATCGCTGTCGAAATAGAGCGACTCCTGGTCGAAGCTCTGCTGGTCGCCAGGGAGATCGTCGTTCCCGCACTCGCCCCAGGAACTCGTCTCCAGCATCTCGGTGTTGAGCACCTGCTTGGAACCGCTCGAATAGGTAGCGCGAGCGACCTCTTTTCCAAGCTGCCGGTTCGGCCCGAGATAAAGAACGGTCTCCTTCACGCGGGACCGCCACTGCCCATCCTCCGCAACCCACTTGCCGGTCTCATCGTCGCAGGCGGACCGGCTCGGCTCCTTTGATGCGCCCAGCCACACCGAAAGCTGCGGCCAGGCGTTTTCGACGGGGGGGGGCTTCCCCTTGAGCCAGCGGTCCCACCAATGCGTGAGGATGTAGTCGAGCCAGTCGAGTCGTGGGCCCGGATAGCCGTTGAAGGGGTATTTGTGGCCCCAGGCGCCGATCAGGCCGCTGACCTCCTTGCCCTCAGCGGCGAGACCTCTCACCACATGCTCGACCGGGTTCTTATAGCCGTCCTGCCAACCCGCGAGGATGAACACCGGCACACCGACGTCGGCGTAGTGGTCCCGGACGCTGGTGGCACTCCAATACGCGTCGCGGGCCTGATGCGCCCCCCAGTTCTTGAACCAGAAATCGGCGTTCTCGATGCGTGTGCGCCACATTTCCTGCCACGCGTCTCCGACCACGGCCGGGTCGGGCGGGGCCGCCATCCATCCCCACATCGACGACGGCCAGCTGAAATTGTCGAACATCATAGCGCCACCCGAATAGTGGACGTCGTCGTTGTAGCGGTCATCACTGCCGCAGCAGACGATCACCGCCTTCAACGACTGCGGACGATCCTTCCGCGCCGCCAGCATCAGCGAGTTGATGGCGCTCCAAGACTTCCCCATCATGCCTACATTGCCGTCGCAGGCGGGATGGGCGGCGATCTGCTCGATCACCTGCCCGCAATAGGCGAGCTCTTCGTCAGTGTACTCGTCGGTCAGCACGCCTTCGGAATCGCCGGTGCCCTGCAGGTCGACGCGAAAGCAGAGATAGTCGTGAGCGGCGAACCAGGGATACATCTTTGCATCGCCGATCATCGTCCCGTCGCGGCGCCGATAGGGCAGGAGTTCGACGATTGCCGGGCATTTCGTTCCCGCTTTGCGGGTCGCGGCATTGAACCAGAAATGGCCGGCGAGCCTAATTGTCGCCTTGCCGGAATAACTCACCGAAAAGAAGATGTTCTCGGGATCGGGAACCTTATCCCTGACCTCGAGTAAGGCGCCCTCCGCCGCCGCTGACTCCTGGACCAACCCGTTCAAGTCCGGCAGCGCAAACGGCGCAGCGGCACCCGACAAAATAGCAGCACGGCGCGAGAGCTTCAAGGCGACCTCCTGTGCGTACTCAAAACTCCAAAAAGTTGAGAAAGCATAGAGTGTTTGGCAATGCAGTCATACCGTCATCGGCATGATTCCGCTTCTGTCCGCCGTCGGTTCCCTTCTCTATTGGGGCGTATAGGTGTCAAGCGTTTTCAGATTTCTCCATCGATCCGGTGTTGATGTCAGTCGCAGGGTCCGCGCTTCTCTTCGGGATCGGCACTGAGGCCCTCCCATGATGGGATCAGGAGGCTGGGGTGGAACGATCTGCTCTACGTCCTTGCCGTAAGACAGACGGCAGGCACAAGGGAACCGACGGACTCACCTCAACCATCGTCCCTGCGAGGGACATCATTCCACCAGTCGGCGGAACTCTGGTTTTCTCCTCTTCGTTTCGCCTCGGCTTCTCCTCTGATGCTT
>JBILYA010000112.1:0-6641 GCA_044378065.1 Burkholderiales bacterium
GCCGGGTGACCTTTGCCGAGATCGGGCCGAAGGAAGTCGGCCATGTCGGCATCGTTTCGCAAAGCGGTGGCCTCGGCACTGACATCATCCGTCGCGGCCTGGCGCGTGGCCTGAAGTTCTCCGGCTTGGTCACCGTGGGCAATTGCGCCGATGTCACGCCTTCCGATCTGCTCGAGTTTTATCTGGCCGATCCGCAGACCAAGGTGATCGGCATGTATATCGAGACGGCAAAAGATGGCCGTCGCCTGTTCGACATCCTGCGCAACGCGAAGGCCTCCAAACCGGTGGTGATCCTGAAGGGCGGCCGCACGCAGCAGGGACTCGCCGCAGCCGCCTCGCATACCGGCTCGCTGGCAGGGGATGATCGCGTCTGGGTTGCGCTGGCGCGGCAGACCGGCTGCATGTTGGTCGACACGCTGGACCAGTTCGTCGACACGCTGCTGATATTCCAGTCGCTGACGCCGCGTCCGCAACGGCCGACGCAAAAGGTGGTGCTGTTCGGCAATGGCGGCGGCACCAGTGTGCTGGCGACAGATTATTACTCGCGCCTTGGTCTCGATGTGACGCCTTTCGCGCAGGAAGCGATCGATGCCCTGGCAGCAATGAAACTGCCGCCCGGTACCAGCATCACCAATCCCGTGGATTGTCCGGTGGGCACATTGCAGCAGGACGACGGCCGTGTTGCCGAAAAAATTCTCGACATCATCTACAGCCAGGGCAAACCCGAAGCATTGGTGATGCATCTCAACCTCTCGGCTTTTGTCGGCCGCACCAAACCCGAAGTGCTCGATAATCTGGTGGCTGCCGCGATGCGTGTGCAGGAAAAATATCCGGATCAGTCGCATTTCATCCTGGTGCTGCGTTCCGACGGCGAACCCGGACTGGAAGCGCGCAAACGCGAGTTCCGCGACAAGGCGGTGGCGCTGGGTGTACCGGTTTATGATGAGATGGCCAATGCCGGTCACCCGCTGGAGGCGCTGGCGACATTCGAACGCTTCAAGGCCGCGCGCTCCTGAGATTCCCTGAATGACATATAAACACCAGTTTCGCGCTACCGGCTACCCGCTGCGGTTGTACAGCGGCAAGGATGCGCTGGAAAACCTGCCGGCGGAACTGAAGCGCTATAAAGCGCAGCGCGCTTTTGTGGTCTGCGGCCGCAGCGTATCGCGCAAAACCGATCTGATCGACCGCATTGCCAGGATTCTCGGCCCGGCCTATGCCGGCCGTTATGACGAAATCGAGAAAGACACCACACTGGTTTCAGTGCAGGCTGCAGCTACAGCAGCACGGGCGGTCAATGCCGATCTGCTGATCGCCGTCGGCTCCGGCAGCGTCATTCAGGGTACGCGGGTGGTTGCCGTGCTGCTGGCGGAAAAGGCACCGGTCGATCAGCTGATTACGCAATATCCGGACAATGCACCGGCGATCAGTCCCAAACTGTTGGCGCCGAAACTGCCGATCATCAATGTGCTGACCGCAGCGACGACCGCGCAGAACCGTGCCGGTTCTGCGGTCAAGGATCCGGCACGGCCCAATCGCATGGAATTTTTTGATCCGAAGACGCGACCCGCTGCAGTGTTCTGGGATGAAGACGCGCTGTTAACGGCGCCGGTGTCGCTGGCACGCACCACCGGGACTTCGGTGTTCTGGCGTTCGCTGATGAACCTCGGCGCGCCGTGTATGGCGCCGTTGTCCGAAGGCGACCGGCTACAGGCCTTCCGGTTGGCGCGCGGAGCCTTCCCCCGCATGAGCGATCCGCTGGACGCCGGCGCGCGCGTCGAAATGTGCGCGGCAGCTTTCCTGCAGAACCGGGATGCGGATGATGGCGGTGCGCTGACGGAAAAACACTGGCCGGCCCGTGTGGTGTACGCGCTGGCCACCGCGCTGTTCAATCTGCACGGCCATGTCGGGCAGGGCGAGGCAAACTCGGCATTGACGGCGACGGTGATTCGCCACTTCGGTGCTCGAGATCCGGAGGCGATGGCTTTGATCGCCGATGCCTTTGGGGTGACCGATGAAAGGCCTGCGCATGAACGCGCCGCCGACGCCGTCGAGCAGGCGTTTGCCCGGGCCGGCATGCCGACCAAATTGCGCGAGCTCGATATTCCGCGCGACAGCCTAGTTACGGTGCTCGAAAATTCACTCAGAAATTTCAATGCCGATCCGCGGCGTGAATTTTTGCGCGAACGCGAGACATTGATGGCGGCCTTGCAGGCCGCTTGGTAATAATCAATAAATAATTGATTATCAAGTAATTTTCGGTAACTCGTAATCTCGAACGAATTGTGCCGCACCGGTTCTCCATTGAACACCTCAGGAATTCATGACCACCCTGCCGCCCTGTCCGCAATGCCAATCCGCACTGACTTACGAAGACGGCGCTTTGTATATCTGTCCCGAATGTGCGCATGAGTGGGCCAAAGATGCCGTTGCTGAAACGGCGGATGGCGAAAAGGTGGTGCGCGATGCGGTCGGCAATGTGCTGAGCGATGGCGATACCGTGACCGTAATCAAGGATCTCAAGGTCAAGGGTTCGTCGAGCGTGGTCAAGGTCGGTACCAAGGTCAAAGGCATCCGCCTGGTCGACGGTGACCATGACATCGATTGCAAAATCGACGGTATTGGTGCAATGAAGCTGAAATCGCAGTTCGTCAAAAAAGCCTGACCGCCACGGCTTTCTCCATAGTGCGGTCCAAGGCTTGACGCACAAGTCCGCGCTCCCAAGAATCCCTTAAAACAACAAAGCCCGCGGCAAAAACGCGGGCGCATCCGCTGTTCCCGCGAATTCCGGCAGGCCTGAATTGTGGAGGAGCTTGGCATGAGTACATCAGCGATTGTGTTCCGGTTGTTTTGCGTCGCATTGGCGGCAGTGCCCTTCCTGTCGGCCGCACAGGAATTTCCGTCGCGTCCGGTGCGTTTCCTGATTCCGCTGGCCGCCGGTGGTGGCGGTGACATCACCGTGCGCGCGGTGTCACAGAAACTCAATGCGGCCTGGGGCCAGTCGGTGGTGGTTGATAACCGGCCGGGCGGCACCGGCGCCATTGCGCTGGAAACGGTTGCGCGCGCCCAGCCAGACGGTTACACCATTGTGATGATCAGCGGCACGCATACCGCGCGACGGGCGACCCATCATGGTCGTCTGCCCTATGACCTGATCCGTGATTTTGCACCGGTGACGCAGATGACCCAGCAGTCCTATGTGCTGGTGCTGCATCCGGCGGTGGCGGCAAAGTCCATTGCAGAACTGCTGGCGCTGGCGAAAGCCAAACCCGGCAGCCTGACCTACGGCTCGGCCGGCCAGGGAAGCCTGCAACATCTTTCGGGCGCGCTGCTGGCGACACTGACCAACACCAATCTGCTGCATGTCGCCTACAAGGGCGGCGGCCCCGCGCTGGCCGATGTGCTGGGCGGGCAGATCAGCATGGTGTTTGCTACGCCGTTGGAATCGGTGCCGCATATCAAGCCGGGGCGGCTGCGCGCACTGGCGGTGACCAGTCCGCAGCGTTCGCCGGCGATGCCCGATTTGCCGTCGATCGCCGAGACCGGTGTGACCGGATACGAGGTGACGAACTGGTATGGCGTGCTGGCACCGGTTGCAATCCGCAAGCCTGTGCTGGAAAAACTTAACCGCAGCATTGTGGATGCGCTGCGTACGCCGGAATTGACTGAACGGTTTCAGAAAGATGGTGTGGAGCCGATTGCTTCGACCCCGCTTGAATTCCAGAAACACATTCACGCCGAAATCGCCAAATGGGAGCGTGTGGTAGCCGCGGCTGGCATCAAGGCGGATTAAAGACTTTTTTGCAGTTCAATTCAGGCAACGGAAGAAGAAAGGGCAGAACATGCGCGTGGGATTCATAGGACTGGGTACGATGGGCGCTTCGATCGCATTGAATGCGATGAAGGGCGGTTTTGCACTGATGGTGTATGACATGCGCAAGGAAGCAGGTGCGCCGCATATCAAGGGCGGGGCGCAATGGGCGGACAGCGTCGAAGATGTCGGCCGCGATGCCGATGTCGTGCTGACGTCGCTGCCCGGACCGAAGGAAGTGAAGGCGGTCGCCGAAGGTCTGATCAAGACCATGCGTCCGGGGACAGTGTGGTTTGATCTGTCGACAAATTCGCCAACGGTGGTGCGAGAGCTGCATGCACGCTTTGCGGAGAAAAAAATCTCGGTGCTCGATGCCCCGGTCAGCGGCGGTCCCAGCGGCGCCAAATCCGGCAAGATGGCCCTGTGGGTCGGCGGCGACCAGAAGGAGTTCGATCGTTGCCGCAAGGTGCTGGATGCCGTCGGCGATCAGGTCATCTACATCGGCGCGATCGGCGCCGGTTCCGTGGCCAAGCTGGTGCACAACTGTGCCGGTTATGCGATGCAGCTGGCACTGGCTGAACTGTTCACGATGGGCGTGAAAGCGGGTGTTGAACCGCTGCCGCTATGGGCTGCGATCCGCCAGGGCGCGCTCGGCCGCAAGCGTTCCTTTGATCGCATGGGCGACCAGTTCCTGCAGGGCAAATTCGATCCGCCGGCATTTGCTCTGGCGCTCGCGCACAAAGACGTCACGCTGGCGACCGAACTTGCGCGCGAGATCGGCGTGCCGATGCGGCTGGCCAATCTGACCTACGCCGAAATGACCGACGCGCTGAACCGCGGCTGGGACAAGCGCGACTCACGTTCTTTCCTGATCCTGCAGCAGGAACGAGCCGGTCTGAACATCAAGGTGCCGCTGGAAGACATCGAGGCGGTGCTCAAGCGCGACGGCTGATTGCCGGCAGTCCGGGGCAGCTTGCAGTAGGCGGAATTCCCCTTGATCGCCTATACTTCACGGACCAAACCCTGCGGTCTACAGGCCGCAGGGCAGGCGCATTTCTGATAACCGGAAACCCAAAATATCATGAAGCCCCGATACCTCCTGATCGTACTCGCCGCGATGGCTGCCCCGGCTTTTGCGATGAACATGAGTGTTTTCAAGGACGCGCCGGTGACACGGCTGTCCTCCGAGGAACTGAAAACCTTCGCCGCCACCATCCAGAAAACGCTGGAAACCGGCTCGGATGGCGTCACCGTGGAATGGAAGGCGCCGAAAACGCCGTTTACCAGCAAAATCACGCCGGTGAGTACGGAGATCGAAGGCAAACGCAAGTGCCGCGATACCACGATCGAGTCCGAAGCCAAAGATCGTTTCCAACGCGGCACCTACTCGTTCTGCAAAGCGGACACCGGTGCGTGGCAACTGCGCTCGCCGTCCTCAAAGACTTCCAAAAAATAAAGGCTGACCGGCGCTATGCCGGAGCCGTAAACCAGTTCATGAAAGGCTGCACATGCCATTAAGAGCGCTGCTGTGCCTGGTACTCACCGGGTTTTTCGCCACTTCCGCCTGGGCCCAATCCGCCACGTTGGACAAGATCCGCAAGAGCGGCGTGATCACCATGGGTTATGTCGAGGGCAGCATCCCGTTTTCGTTCAAGGACGCCAGCGGACAGCCCCAGGGTTATTCGGTCTCGTTGTGCAATGAAATTGCCGCCGGCATCCGAAGCCAGCTGAAACTAGCCCAGCTCGAAACCCGCTGGGTGCCGCTGACAATCCAGGATCGTCTCCATGCCGTTCGCAGCGGACGGGTCGACATCGAGTGCAGCACAACGACCTGGACGCTGTCGCGCCAGGCCGAGGTCGATTTCAGCCTGATCACTTTCGTCGATGGCGGCAGCATACTCACGCACGGCGACTCCGAACTGCGGCGGCTGGTTGATTTTGACGGCAAGCGTATTGCGGTGATCGCGGATACGACAACCGAAAAAGTGTTGCGCGAAGCGGTGAAACAGCGCGGAATCAAGGTCGGTATCGAAGCCGTCAAGACCCGCGAAGCCGGACTGCAGTTGATGGAACAGCGCAAGATCGACGGCTTCGCCTCGGACCGCATTGTGCTGATCGGTTTGGTGCTCGGCGGCAATGCGAAGGGCGTCTACAAGCTGGTGGATGAGGATTTTTCGGTGGAGCCCTATGCGTTTGCACTGCCGCGCGGCGATGCCGATTTTCGCCTGGCGGTGAACCGGGTGCTGGCGGGCCTTTACCGCAACGGCGGCATCGACAAAATTTACGCGCAGTGGCTGGGCAAGCTGGGTCCGCCCAGCCTGCTGCTGTCGGCAGCTTATTTTGTCCAGGCGCTCTCGGAATAACATGACGATGGCGACCGATTCACGGGGCACTCGGCAATGTCGCTGGAGCGGTCTGCTGCTGGCTTTGGTGCTGATGCCGGCTGCTGCACAATACATACAGATTCCGGATTTCAGCAAAACGGTTCCCTCGGTGTCGTCCCGGCCGGCTGAACCCTGTAACAACTGCGGGGTGATTCGCGCGATACGCGAAACGCAAAGCCAGCGGCCGGTGACGGTTCCGCAGGGCCTGCAGAATCCGTCGACGATGTCCGGCGGGGCAGATACGCCTGTGCTCGTCGGCGCGGTGGTTGCGATCCCGATGAGCGAGGGTAATGACCAGACGTTCGTAGGCGGCCTCGGAACGCCCGAGATGCGGGCACGCTTCACCGAATCCAACTACGAAATCACGGTTCTGCTCGACAACGGCGCTTATGCGGTTGCCCAGCGACGCGACGGTGCGCTGTTCAAAGTGGGCGACCGGGTCCGCA
>JBILYA010000111.1:0-6641 GCA_044378065.1 Burkholderiales bacterium
CAGGGCTGGCCTTGAACGGTGACACGCTGACCTGGCGGCCTTCAAGGTCATACTTCACCAGATTCGACGCCGTCACCTGCTCCATCAGCACGTTATCGGCCTTGACCAGAAAATGCCCCGGCTCGCCGGGCACACGCACCGAAATATGGTTGTAGGTCAGATCAACAAACACGAAATGCGCAACCAGCCGGTGCGCTGCCGCCAGTTCACAGCGTGCCTGCCATTCCGCCGCGGAAATCCCTGTCCGTGACACCCGCGGACGTGCGGTGCGGGTCGCCGCATGCTTCTCGGCGTGTTTCTTCTTCGACCGGGTGACCATGACGGTTCAGTCGACCTTCGCGCCGGAAATACGCACGACTTTTTCGTATTTCTCCATATCGCGTTTCACAAAAGCCGTGAACTCCTCGACCGTGCTGCCCACCGGATCGGCGCCGAGCGCGATGAACTGCGCCTGCAGCTCCGGTGTTTTCACGGTTTTGACCAGCGCGGCGTTGACGCGGTTGATGATGGGGCGCGGCGTTTTGGCCGGCGCGAACAGGCCGAACCAGTTCACCGCCTCGAAACCGGGCACGCCGGATTCATGGATCGTCGGTACATCCGGCAGCTGCGGCGAACGCTGCAGACTGGCAATACCCAGCACGCGGATCTTGCCGGTCTTGATGTAGCCGACAATCGGCGCCACCGAATTGAACATCATGTTCATGTGGCCGGCCAGTACATCGGTCACGGCCTGCGGCGCCCCCTTGTACGGTACGTGAACAATGTCGACACCCGCCATCTGCTTGAACAGCTCACCGGCGAGGTGGTTGGCGACCCCATTGCCGGCGGAGGCGTAATTCAGTTTGCCCGGCTGCGACTTGGCCAGCGCGATCAGTTCCCGGACGGTCTTCGCCGGTACCGAGGGATGAGTCATCAGCACAAAAGGTCCGATCGAAATCAGGCTGACCGGCGCAAAATCGCGAATGGTGTCGTAGGGAATGCCTTTGCGCATATGCGGCAGGATGGTGAGCGCGCCGGGGCTGCTGATGAACAGCGTGTAGCCGTCAGGGGCTGATTTCGCAGCGATCTCGGCGCCGATGACCCCGCCGCCACCCGCGCGGTTATCCGCCACCAATGACACGCCGAGCTGTTGCGAAAGACCCGGGAACACCAAGCGCGCGGTGACATCAGGAGTTGCACCCGCAGGCACCGACAGAATCACGCGGATCGGCTTGTCCGGCCATTCGGCAGCCTGTGCAGCAAATGCCGCCAACGCCACGACCATGGACAATCCCGCTTTGGACATTGTTTTCATTGAAACTCCTCCTGACTGAGCGATGCATGGTAACGGTTCGCTGCCTGCCGGTAAAATCGAGCCTCGGCCGCATTCAAACCATCACCAGACACCCACCGGAGGAATTCTCATGGCAGCAGGCAAGGAACTCGCAGGCAAGGTCGCACTCGTCACCGGCGCGTCACGCAACATCGGCCGCGCCATCGCGATCGCACTGGCCGAAGCCGGTGCCACAGTCGCCGTCAACGCGCGCAGCGCCAAAGCGGATGCCGATGCCGTGGTCGCTGAAATCCGCGCTGCCGGCGGTGTGGCGGAAACCTATATCGCCGATATCGCCGACAGCAAGGCCGTCAACGCCATGGTCGCCGACATCACCACAAAACACGGCAAGGTGGACATGCTCATTCTCAATGCATCGATCCGCAAGGAAACCGCGTTCATCGACATGAGTTATGAAGAATGGCGCAGCCTGCTGTCGATCACCCTCGATGGTTCCTTCTTCTGCACCAAAGCCTGCCTGCCGTCGATGATCGCAGCCGGGGGCGGCAGCATCGTCACGCTGGGCGGCATGACCGCGCTGTCGGGCGCCAAGAAGCGCGTGCACGGCTCTGTCGGCAAACACGGCCTGTGGGGCATGACCCGTGCGCTCGCCAAGGAACTCGGCGAACACCAGATCAACGTCAACTGTGTGGCGCCGGGACAGATGGATACCGCACGCGCGGCAGGCCGCTCGGAACGCGCCCCGGTCACCAATGTGCCGATGGGCCGGCGCTCAACGCCGGAAGAAGTCGCCGGGATTGTGCGTTATCTGTGCACGCCGGCCGGTCGCATGATCAGCGGACAGCTGATCTACGTCGACGGCGGCCAGCAGATGTTCTAAGAAGGAGCCTACTGCGCGCCGCGCAGCAAGTCCTCCCGGGGGACGGTGCGATAGCGGCGTCGCGCGGTGCTCGTAGCCTCGCCTATCAGACTAGATATGTCTCGGCTACTGCGCTCCGTGCTCCTTGCCCTCACACCGCTCGCTACGGCTCTTAATTTCTTTCAGAGGGGATATCTCAAACCGCTGCACCTTCATGCATGAACTGCAGCCGCGCCAGATGGGCATACAGTCCGCCGGCGCGCAGCAGTTCATCATGGGTGCCGGTGGAATGCAGATGACCGCGCTCCAGTACCAGGATGCGGTCGGCAGTGCGCACCGTTGCCAGGCGATGCGCAATCACCAGCGTGGTGCGGCCGCGCGACAGGCTCTCCAGTGCCGCAGCGACCTGACGTTCGCTTTCGGCATCGAGTGAACTGGTCGCTTCATCCAGCAGCAGGATCGGCCGGTCGGCCAGCAGGGCCCGCGCGATCGACAGCCGCTGGCGCTGACCGCCGGACAGCCGAACGCCGCGTTCGCCCAGCTCGGTATCCAGCCCCTGCGGCAAACGCTCGATGAATTCCGTGGCATGTGCCGCCGCACAGGCCGCGCGCACCTCCTCAAGACTCGCCTCGGGACGGCCAAAGCGAACATTCTCGGCGACGCTCGCCGCAAAAATGACCGGGTCCTGCGACACCAACGCAACCGATTTTCGCAGTTGCAGAGGTTCACAATGACGCAGGTCCGCCCCGTCAATCAGCACACGACCGGCCTGCGGATCGTAAAAGCGCAGCAGCAGCGCAAAAATGGTTGTCTTGCCCGCACCCGAAGGACCGACCAGCGCGACGCGCTCCCCCGGATGCACGGAAAAATCCAGTGTCGACAGCGCCGGCGCGTCGAGCCGCGTCGGATAGGCAAAGCTGACGTTGTCAAAACGGATTTCGCCCCGCGGCCGCGCCGGCAGCTGGATACGCGGCTCAACCACCACCAGGGCGGATTTTGCATCGAGCAATTCCATCAGGCGTTCCGTTGCACCCGCGGCGCGTTGTATTTCGCCCCAGACTTCAGACACCGTGCCTGCACCGCTGGCGACGACACCGGCATAAAACACAAAAGCCGAAAGTTGCCCGGCAGTGAGTCGCCCCTCAAGAACATCATGACCGCCGATCCACAGGATGACACCGACCGCGCAGAACGCAATCAGCATCACCGATGAAATCAGCCATGCTTTGACGCGCACCCGCTCGACACCGGAATCACAGGCGGCTGCGATGGCGGCGTCAAAAGTCTCCGCCGTTCGCGGCTCATGACCATAGGCCTGCACGGTGCGGATCTCGTGTATCGCCTCATCAACCTGCGCCGACACTTCGGCAACGCGGTCCTGGTTACTGCGCGACAGCCGGCGCACATAACGACCCAGCAGCAGGATCGGAATCAGCGTCGCCGGCACGCCGAGCACGATCAGGAAAGCCAGCCGCGGGCTGGTGGTGAACAGCAGCACCAGCGCACCGATCATCATCAGACCGTTGCGCAGCAGCATCGACAGACCGAAACCGATGACCTGGCGCAGCTGCTCGCTGTCGTTGGTGACCCGCGACACGATATCGCCGGTGCGCGTGGCGTCGAAGAAGGCCGGCGACAGCGTCAGCACATGCGCAAACACCGCACGTCGGAGGTCCGCGATCACCCGCTCGCCGGTACTCATCATCAGGTAAAAACGGGCGTAGGTCGATACCGCGAGCACCACGGCAATCGCAATAACGCCGGCCAGCGCGGCATTGAGCATAGAAGGATTGCCGCTGCCGAAACCGGAATCAATGACAAAACGCAGCCCCTGCCCGAGCGCCAGCACCGATCCGGAAGCAACCAGCAGCGCAACCAGCGCAATCGCCACGCGGCCGCGGTAAGGCTGCAGGAAACGCATCAGCCGGCGCAGTTGTGTGACATCGCCTTTGACGGCAGCAGTATCAGCAGGGCTCAAAGAATATCCATCTCATGACCATCTAATGACCATCTCAAATTCGCGGCAGGCGGGATACATGCATGCGTACGCCGAGCTGCGCAGCTTCCAGCGTGACTTCCGCCGGCTTCACTGCCACCACTTCGATTTCATATTCCCCGTCGGCCGGGATGTCGACCAACAGCATCGGTTGCACCAGCGAGGACGGCGGCCCCGATGATTCGACCGGTGGCAACTCGGGACTGTTGACGTGGAATTCGCCGGTGCCTGTCGTGCCGTTGCTGCCGCGCAGGGTCACGCGATAGGTATTCCAGCGTCCGTTCTCATCACGCTTGCCCCAGGCAAAATCAGCATGCAGCGTGAAAGCCACCGGACTCATGTCCGACTTCAGCACGATACGCACCGGCGCATAACTGCCGTCGGCACTGCGCTGCAGCGGGATGCGGGCAACCTCCTCGCCGCCCAGCAACGCATCGCATCCCGTGAGTGTGATTGCGGATACCAGCGCGAACGCCGCAAGTGCGAGCGTCCGCGCCTGCATCAGTTTTTCACCTTAGCAAGGAAATCCAGCATCGCCTTGTTGAAAGCTGCCGGCTGCTCGACATTGGACAGATGCGCTGCCGACGGGATGATCAGCAGTTCCGAGCCGCGCAGATTGGCCTGGATCTGGCGCGCCATTTCCGGCGGCGTGCCGTGGTCCTGATCGCCGACGATGACCAGCGCCGGACAGTTGATGTCCTTCAGCTGGTCGAGCACATCGATCTTGGCAATGGCTTCACAGCTGCCGGCAAAACCTGCCACCGGCGTGTTGCGGATATCGTTGCCGATCTTCTCCATGATCGCAGGCTGGGCCTTGCGGAAGGGTTCGGTGAACCAGCGTCCCAGCGTGCTGTCGACCAGCACATCCATGCCCTGTGCCCGCGCCATTTTCACCCGCTCACCCCACATCTGCTCGGCGTTGGGCGGCCGGCGGCTGGTGGTGTCGGCGAGGATCATGCTGCTGAACACGCCGGGGTATTTCAGCGCATAGGTTTCACCGATCATGCCGCCCATCGACAGGCCGATCCAGTGCGAATGCTTGATACCCAGCGAGGCATAAAGACCGTGCAGGTCATCAGCCATCTGCTCCAGCGTGTAGGTCACATCCGGTGCATCGCTGGCGCCATGGCCGCGGGTATCGAAACGCAGCACCTTGTACCCCTTGGACACCAGCAGTTTCGCCTGGTCATCCCACATCGACAGATTGCAGGCCAGCGAATGCGACATCGTCACCCACGGGCCTTCACCCTCGATGACACAGTTGATTTCAATACCGTTGGTTTTGATTTTCATGTCCGCTCCTCCTGTGGTTGCGCTTTGACTCATTGCGCCTTGATATTGCCGGCCTTGGCCAGCCTGGTGAATGTCGCGATATCCGATGCGATCAGCTTGTCGAAACCTTCGGGCGTGGTCGGCGACGGCTCAAGGCCGATCGGCGCCCAGCGCCGTTTCACGTCGTCTTCGCTGAGAATGCGTTTGACCTCGCGATTGAGTTCGGCAATCACCGGCGCCGGCGTCTTCGCGGTGGTGACCAGACCGAACCACAGGATTGCGTCATAACCGGGCACTCCGGAATCGGCGATGGTCGGCACATCCGGCAGCAGCGCATCGCGCTTCAGCGAGGACACACCCAGCGCCAGCAGCTTGCCGTCACGCACCTGCGGCACGGCATTGGCGATCGGTGCCATGAAAAACTGCACACGGCCGGTCATCGCTTCAGCCAGCGCCTCGGGACTGCCTTTGAACGGAATGTGTACGACGTCGAGTTTCGCCATGCTCTTCAACAGTTCACCGGCAAAATGCGTGCCGCTGCCGACACCCGCTGAGGAAAAATTCATCGAGCCCGGTTTGGCGCGGGCCGCCGCAAACAGATCTTTCAGCGAACGGAAGCCGGAGGGCGAAGTCACCAGCACATACTTCGACACCGCCGACAGCGAGATTCCCATCAGGTCGCGGCGGGCGTCGTACGGCAGCTTGTCGTAAATCGCCGGCGCCACGGCATGCGCCGAGGACACCGACAGCAGCGTATAGCCGTCGGGGTTGGCCGTCGCGGTCAGATTCGCGGCGATGGTGCCGCCGGCGCCCGGCCGGTTGTCGACGATGACCTGCTGCTTGAATTCTTCAGTGAGTTTCTGTGCGAGATAACGCGCCGTGATGTCCGGACCGCCGCCGGGCGTGAAGCCGACGAGAATGCGAACCGGCTTGGTCGGATATTCACCGGCCGGTGTCGGGCCGCCCTTCTGCGCGGCTTGCGCGACCGCGCCTGTCGCCAGCGCAATAACCGCAATGATTTGCAAGAACCTCATGATGCCTCCGGACACTTTATGGAATTTTTCGGCGGGGTTTTGTTGAAAACCCCGGGCCGTGACTATACCAGTCGCCGCAGGGCAATACAGCATGTGGACGAGACCCCGGGCATGGTCGCAACGACGCGCATTCCCCGTTATGCTTGCGGCTCATTTTTCGGGGTGCGAAGTCAGCACATCATCATGGACGCAACAAAAGAACTCACA
>JBILYA010000113.1:0-6582 GCA_044378065.1 Burkholderiales bacterium
TTCGACCACCGCGATCTGCGGCGCGGTCTTGCCCGGGATCAGGTCCACTTCACCCTTTTTCCATTCCTTGACGTCCAGTGCCTGTGCCAGTTCCGCCGGGGTGTCGTGCATCAGCGGCGTCAGCACCAGTTCTTTCTCAATGCCGAGGTGACCGACACAGACTTCACTGAACTTCTGCGCAAAGCCCTTGTAGATGTCCCAGTCGCTGCGCGACTGCCACGCCGGATCCACCGCAGTGGACAGCGGGTGAATGAACGGGTGCATATCACTGGTGTTGAGATCGTTTTTCTCGTACCAAGTGGCGGTGGGCAGCACAATGTCGGAATACAGGCAGGTGGTGCTCATGCGGAAGTCGAGCGTCACCAGCAGGTCGAGCTTGCCTTCCGGCGCCTGGTCATGCCACACCACTTCCTGCGGCTTGGCGTCATCGGGGCCGAGATCCTTGCCCTGCACGCCGTGGCTGGTGCCGAGCAGATGCTTGAGGAAATACTCATGGCCCTTGCCGCTGGAACCCAGCAGGTTGGAACGCCAGACAAACAGGTTGCGCGGCCAGTTGGCCGGATTATCGGGGTCTTCGCAGCTCATTTTCAGCGAGCCGTCCTTCAGCGCCTTGACCGCGTAGTCCTTCGGATCGACGCCGGCGGCTTGCGCATCACGCACCACCTGCAGCGGATTGGTCTGCAATTGCGGGGCTGAAGGCAGCCAGCCCATGCGCTCGGCGCGCACGTTGTAGTCGATCATGCTGCCGCCGAACAGTTTTTTGTCGGCCAGCGGCGAGAGCACCTCATCGACACCCAGCTTTTCGTAGCGCCACTGGTCGGTGTGCGCATAGAAAAAGCTGGTGCTGTTCTGCTGACGCGGCGGACGTATCCAGTCCAGTGCGAAAGCCAGGGCGGTCCAGCCGGTCTGCGGGCGCAGCTTTTCCTGGCCCACATAATGCGCCCAGCCGCCGCCGCTCTGTCCGATGCAACCGCACATCATCAGCATGTTGATGATGCCGCGGTAGTTCATGTCGCAGTGATACCAATGGTTCATCGCCGCACCGATGATCACCATCGATTTGCCGCGGGTCTTGTCGGCGTTTTCGGCAAACTGGCGGGCGACGCTGATCACCTGTTCGCGCGGCGCGCCGGTAATGCGTTCCTGCCACGCCGGCGTATACGGCGTGTCGTCGTCGTAGCTGGTTGCGGCGAGTTCACCCTGCAAACCGCGCGCCACACCGTAGTTGGCGGCCTGCAGATCGAACACGGTAGCAACCAGCACTTCACGCTGTTCGCCGGCCTGGCCGATCGAGATACGTTGCACCGGCACCGTGCGCACCAGCACATCGCCGTTTTCGCCTTTTTGCACGCTGTTGGTGAAATGCTCGGTGACGATACCGCCAAAATAAGGGAAACCAACCTTCGCCGTATCCGTACCCGGGTGCTCGCCCTCAAGCAACGACAGCTTGAGTTTGACGTCGCTGCCGTGATGCGCTTCTTTCGCTTCGAGGTTCCACTGCCCCTCGTCGGCCCGGCCATCGGCACCCCAGCGGAAACCAATGGCGCCATTGGGCAGCACCACCTTGCCGCTCTCATCGAGTGCGACGGTCTTCCAGTCGGGATTGTTGTCCTGCCCCAGTTTGTCGGCAAAATCCGAGGCCCGCACGTAGCGATCGGGCACCAGCACCTTTTCGCCGCCCGGCAGAGTGTGCTCCTTCAGCATCACCAGCATCGGCAGGTCGGTATAGCGACGGGCATAGTTGTCGAAATACTCGCTGCGCTTGTCGAAATAAAACTCCTTGAGGATCACATGCCCCATGGCCATCGCCACCGCGGCATCCGTGCCCTGTTTGGGGTGCATCCAGATGTCGGCAAGTTTGGCGACTTCGGAATAATCAGGCGTGACTGCGACGGTCTTGGCACCCTTGTAGCGAACTTCGGTGAAAAAATGCGCGTCGGGCGTGCGCGTCTGCGGCACATTGGAACCCCAGGCGATGATGAACGTGGAGTTGTACCAATCCGCCGATTCCGGCACGTCGGTCTGCTCACCCCAGGTCTGCGGGCTGGACGGCGGCAGGTCGCAGTACCAATCGTAGAAGCTCATGCATACGCCGCCGATCAGGCTGAGGTAGCGGCTGCCCGCGGCATAGCTGACCATCGACATCGCCGGAATCGGCGAAAAGCCGATCACCCGGTCCGGGCCATGCTTCTTGATGGTGTAGACATTGGCCGCCGCGACGATCTCGTTGATTTCATCCCAGTTCGAACGCACGAAGCCGCCCAAACCGCGCACGCTCTGGTAGTCACGGCGCTTGTCATCGGATTCGACGATGGACGCCCAGGCCTCCACCGGAGACTTGTCCAGCCGCGCCGCACGCCAGCTTTTCAGCAGCCGGCCGCGCACCAGCGGATATTTCACCCGGTTGGCACTGTAGAGGTACCAGCTGTAGCTGGCGCCGCGCGAACAGCCGCGCGGCTCATGGTTGGGCATGTCCCAGCGGGTGCGCGGGTAATCGGTCTGCTGGGTTTCCCAGGTGACGATGCCGCCCTTGACATAGATTTTCCACGAGCACGACCCGGTGCAGTTCACGCCGTGGGTGGAACGTACGATCTTGTCGTGCGCCCAGCGGTTACGGTAGGCGTCCTCCCAGGTCCGGTCTTCACCGTTGGTTACACCGTGGCCACCGGCAAACGATTCCCGCGGTTGTGAAAAATAAGTCAGTCGATCAAGAAAATGGCTCATGTGCGCCTCGTGATTCGTGAATGATCAAAGTTGAAACATTTATGGCTTGAAGGTGAATCGTTATTACCCTGCACGCTCCGCTGCCTGGTCCGCATTCCAATCAGCACGGCATCTCGGCGTTTTTGCGCGCGTAATACCACCAAGTCATCAGGATGCAGGTGCAGTAAAAAATCATGAATACGCAGAGTGCGACTTCCGGCCCGCCGGTGGCTGCGATCGATGTGCCGTAACTTTTGGGAATGAAAAAACCACCGTAAGCGCCAATCGCCGACGTGAAGCCGAGCACCGCCGCAGCTTCCTTGTTCGCGTCCCTGACGGCCCGCTCGTTGACCCGCCCCCCCTTGCCCCTGGCGGCACGCATGCGCTCGGTCAGAAAAATGACAGGAATCATGCGAAACGTGGATCCACTGCCGATCCCCGTGGTGAAAAACAGAAGCAGGAATGCCCCCAGAAAACAACTCAGGCTTCCTGTTGAATCCGCTGAAGGCAGACTGGCCAGTACGGCTGCCACAGCCAGCGCCATGACCAGAAAATTCCAGAAGGTGACGCGCGCTCCGCCCATGCGGTCGGCCAGCCACCCTCCGAGCGGGCGTATCAGCGCACCAATCAGCGGTCCGATGAACACATATTGCGTGGCCACGACTTCCGGGAAGGCTGTCTGCAGCAACAATGGAAATCCGGCTGCATGACCGATGAAAGACCCGAAGGTCCCGAGATAAAGCCATGACATCAGCCAGTTGTGCTTGCGCACAAAAATCACGGCCTGCTCGGCAAATGACGCGCGAGCCCCGGGTATGTCGTTCATTCCAAACCAGGCGGCCAGCGCCGCCATCGCAATGGCCGGTACCCAGACGAATCCGGCGTTCTGCAACCAGATCTCCCTGGTTTCGCCAGGCCCGCTCCACATTTGTGGTGTGCCGCTGATTGCGCCAAACAAGCTGCCGACGATCACCAGCGGCACCACAAACTGCGCCACCGATACCCCCAGATTGCCGAGGCCCGCATTCAGTCCCAACGCCACGCCCTTCTGAGAAGCGGGAAAGAAAAAGCTGATGTTGGCCATGCTGGAAGCGAAATTGCCGCCTCCCAATCCGCAGAGCAGCGCCAGCAGCAACAACGTGGGATAAGTGGTTTCCGGATCCTGCACCGCAAATCCGATTCCCAGCGCCGGCAGCAGCAGCGACGCGGTGGACACGGTGGTCCACACCCGCCCGCCGAACATCGGCACCATGAACGCATAGAAAATTCGCAGCGTCGCACCGCACAGAGCAGGCAGCGCCGCCAGCCAGAACAGTTGATTGGTGGAAAAGCGGAAACCTACATGCGGCAGATTGACCACCACCACGCTCCACACCATCCATACCGCGAAGGAAAGCGTCAGCGCCAGCACCGAGATCCACAGATTTCGGCGCGCAATACGCTCCCCCCGCCGGGCCCAGAAGGCGGGATTTTCGGGTTCCCAGCGGGTCAGGGGTTCGGCATTCATGGTGCATTACGCATCCGCTTTTCTACTTCATCCGTTGATCAGGGGTTTTTGACGTACGCGTTCTTGCGCAGGTAGAACCACCAGTTCAGCACCAGGCACAACGCGTAAAAGGCGGCGAAGCCGTACATCGCCAACTGTGGTGTGCCGGCCTTGATCTGCTCGCCGATCACGATCGGCGCGACAAAGGCACCGTAAGCGGCAATTGCCGAGGTCCAGCCGAGAACGGGGCCAGCCTGCTGGCGGTCAAAAATCACGCCGATGGTGCGAAAGGTCGAGCCGTTGCCGATGCCCGAGGCGGCAAACAGCACCAGGAACAGCGCGAGAAAGGTAAAGAAATACTGTTCCGGAGTGGCCGACTGGTATGCGAGCATCATCACGTAGCCCACTGCAATCGACGTGATCACCATGACCACCGAGATCACCTGGGTGACGATCGATCCGCCCAGCTTGTCGGAGATCCAGCCGCCGATCGGGCGGATAGCGGCGCCGACGAAAGGTCCGATCCAGGCGTAGGTAAAGGCCGAAGGCGCGTTCGGGTTCTTGGTGGTGTGCGTTAGTACGCCGGCTGCGTCAGGCACATGACTGATGCCGAAGATCACCGTGATCGCCAGAGGCAGCGCCATCGAGAAGCCGATGAACGAGCCGAAGGTTACGATGTAGAGCAGCGTCATCGACCAGGTGTGCTTGTCGCGGAAAATGGCGAACTGCTTGCGAATACCCTCCTTCATCTCGCCAAAGGCGGCAAGGCGCATCACCAGCAGCGCGCTGATCACGTCCAGCGGGATCGCCACCCACATGCTGATCAGGCCGAGGCCGGTCGGCTTCGGCAGGTAGAGGTAGAGGCCGATGATTGCGGGCACGAAAGCCAGGGTGTAGAGATAGGTGATCTTGGCGAAGGCAATGACCGCGTTGCCCGTATTCGGCGAAACGGTCTTCAGGTTGCTCATGCCCAACCAGCACAGGACTGAAAGCGGCACCAGCGAGAGCACCCAGGCAAATCCCGCATTCTGGATCCAGGTCTCGGTCCCGGCAGTGATCTTCCCCATGATCCAGCCGCTGTCCTTGGTCAGCGTCATCGGTTCGCCGCCGTAAGCGCCGAACAGTCCCACGGTCATCACCAGCGGAATCACCACCTGCATCGTGGTCACGCCGAAGTTTCCCAGACCCGCGTTCAAGCCCAGCGCCGTACCCTGCAACCGCTTCGGGAAAAAGGTGCTGATATTGGACATCGAACTGGCAAAATTGCCGCCGCCCACGCCCGACCACAATGCCATCAGCTGGAAGGCCCATAGCGGCCAGTCCTTGTGCTGCAGCACGATGCCGGTGCCGATTGCCGGGGCGAGCAGCATCGCGGTCGTCAGGAAAATGGTGTTGCGTCCGCCGGCGAGGCGGATCAGGAACGAGGCCGGAATGCGCATTGTCGCGCCGGAAATGCCGGCTATCGCGGTCAGCGTGAACAGTTCAGCCTGGGTGAACGGAAAACCCAGGTTGAGCATCTGCACGGTAATGATGCCCCACATTCCCCATACCGCGAAGCCGCAGAGCAGTGCGGGCACCGAAATCGCGAGGTTGCGATAGGCAATACGCTTGCCGGTCGAGTTCCAGAATATCTCGTCTTCGACGTTCCATTCAGCGACATCTCGGGAACTGCGATTGACCTGGTCTCCTCCTGCAGGGCGCTTTTGAGTCGTGTTGTTCATGATGATTCCAGTCTTCGGTAGTCCGCGGGTGCCGGCTTTCGCTTCTGTCCGGTATCAGATCAAGCGCGTAGGTTCGGGATGCCGGCTGGGTTTTGCCAAATTAAGGGGACGCACTTCGGTGAAGTACATCCACATCAGCGATACCCAGACAACGCCAAACATCAGCATGAAAGCGGAGGAGCGCACACCAGTCAGGTCAACGAGGGCGCCGAACATGATGGGCAGGATGAAGCCGCCCATGCCGCCGGCAAGGCCGACCACGCCGGAAACAACACCGATGTTGTGCGGGTAGTCGTCCGAGATGTACTTGAACACCGACGCCTTGCCGATGGCGAAGGCGATACCCATGGTGAACATGATGATGGTGAATAGCGTCGGGCCCAGACCGATATGAAAGGTTTTGGGGCCTGATACCGTGAGTATGGTGAATTCGGTCTGCGGATAGGACAGGAAGAACAAACAGACCAGCGATATCCACAGCACCCACCAGGTAATGAAGTGCGCGCCGTACTTGTCCGAAAACCAGCCGCCGATGGCCCTCAACACGCCTCCGGGAATGCTGAAGCCCGCCGCCAACAAAGCCGCCAGTTGGATATCGAAGCCGTATTCGGAGATGTAGTACTTGGTCATCCACAGCGACAACGCCACGTAGCCACCGAAAACGATGGAGTA
>JBILYA010000114.1:0-6559 GCA_044378065.1 Burkholderiales bacterium
CTGGATTTTCGTGGAGCGAGAGGGATTTTTGCTGAAGAAGGGGGATTTTTTGAGGATCCCGAGCATGGCGGTTCATTGGGCATGGATACGCTCCCCGGAATCCTGCACGATGGTGGAGGCATTTTCGCCGGCACATTGGATATCCAGGGAGGGCACTGTCGGGTTGCTCAAAGACGATGAGCCGCCCGTCAAGGAAATGTCCGTGAATATCAGCACGCCGGTCGAATTTGCCGCTGAAGTGGAGAGGGAGATCTTCGGGGGTTGAGTGCAGGTTGGGTGCCACCAGCAAGACCTCGACCCATCCGTTTATCCCGGAAGGCAGCAACGTCCTGTGGGCGTAACTGAGCGGCATACAGGCCGCCGAACTCAGCCCTGAGAACCTTGAGGCAGTAGCCTTCAGCTCTTGCACAGCGTTTGGTTGGGGTGATCTCCCGCTCATAGCGGTCAATCAGTTCAGAGACAGGCGTTCTTTCCGCCTCGACCCTTGAGACATATGCCCCACGGTCGATCTCTGCTTCGACCTGTCTTGCCCAAGCATCGGCATCAGGTCGGTTGTCGAATGCCTTATATTTTGGGGGAAGGCCCCGCCTACGGATTTGGACCCGCCAAAGCTTCCCGTATTTCTTTATTGTCGCCACAGCCTGCCCTCACGAAGTGTGGCAAAACTGTGGCCAGCCAACGAACCAGAGACTTCATCCGGCGCTAAGTCCTTGAGCCGGTAGGTTACTCCGCAACACCTTCCAACTTTTAGGAGGGGGCTGCTCTATCCACTGAGCTACCGGGGCCGTCGCGCATTTTACCAAAGCAGTGGGGCAAGCCGGATTTTCGATTTGTCCGCGGGAAACCTGATGCATTGATCCGAGACGTTGTGCGCTGTGGATTCAAACAGCGGCACAAGGCAGTACCGCAGGCTGTATGCGTCGATCTTGCGGCGTGCTTTTCAACGTAGTCTTTCCTCATCCGCTTTCAGTGCGGCAGCCTTGGTGCCTGCGATCCAGAATTTGACCGCCCTACGAACCAGTTCAGCCATGGTTGCCCCGGACTCCGTATGGCGTCGCCTTAATTCTGCAAGCACGGCAGGGTCAAGCGGGACCCATCAGTTTTTCCGGTTTATTGCCAAAGCCTAATGCCGGCTGGCCGCTGGGTTGTTTGTGTTTTTTCTTGGCCACGCTGGCGTTCCTGTAAAAATCCGGTCGGTATTCGACAATGAAGACGGAGGTCAGCGTTCAGTAAATGCGTAGGCTTTTGCCCGAAGAACCGGTTTTAACAGATAGGACAGTATGCTTTTGCGGCCGCTCACGATATCGACGGTGGCGCGCATGCCGGGAATGATCGGTAAGTTCAGGCCCAGTTGGGTATTGTCGGTCTGGACCCGGACCAGGTAATAGGCAATGCCTTCTTCCGTGGTGATGGCGTCGGGGCTGATGTTATTGACTACGGCATCGAGACCGCCGTAAACGGAATAATCGTAGGCGGTAAATTTCACAGTGGCGCGTTGTCCGGGGCGCAGGAAGGCGATGTCCTTGTGCGGCACTCTGGCTTCCAGTACGAGTGCTTCGTCGAGGGGGACGATTTCAATCAGGTCCTTGGCGGCAACGGCAACACCGCCAACCGTGTTGATCAGCAGCCGTTGTACGACACCTTTTACCGGGGAGCGAACCAGTGATTTGTCGACACGGTCAGTCAGTGCAACTTCACCTTCGGACATGCTGTTGAGCTTGCTCAGTGTTTCCGCCAGTTCCTTGCGGCTGTCGTTTTTGAAGTTCAGTTCGGCTTCCTGGGTTTTGCGCTGTGACTCCAGGATGGCGGCCTGTACCCGGGCGATCTGGGCGCCGGCCTGATCCTGTTCGCCGCGAAAACGCGCAACTTCGCGCTCCAGGCGCAGTATGTCCACCTCGGAAACTGCGCCGGATTTCAGCAGGGGCTTGGTGACTTCCAGTTCCTTGGCCGACAACTCCAGGCTGCGTTGTGCCTGCAATCTGCGAGCCTGCATTTCGACCAGTTCCTGCTGACGCTGTGCGACTTGCTGCCGGGAGATGCCGAGCACCGCTGAGAGCTCCGATCGGCGATCCTCGAACAGGCGCTTTTCTTCCTGTACGACGCGGATTTCATCCGGCTGCGTGGCTTCCGGCGGGATGAAGTTGCTGCCCTCGGCCAAAGCTTTCAGACGCGCCACCTTGGTACGCAAGGAAAAAGTCTGTGCCTTGCTTTCCTTGACGTTGGAGGTCATCCGCGTTTGGTCCAGTTTGAGCAGAACCTGTCCTTTTTCGACCGTCTGACCCTCGCGCACCAGGATTTCCGAGACAATACCGCCGTCCGCGGACTGCACGAGCTGCAACTGGCGCGAAGGGATGACTTTGGCGTCGGCGCGGGTGATTTCATCGACTTTGGTCAGCGCGCTCCAGATCAGTGCAATGACAAAAATCACCAGCACGGTGCGGATCATTTTCCTGGAATTGAGAGTTGCTTCCTCACGTGAAGTGCCTTCGACTAGGTCGGCAAGTTTGTCCGAGTAAGGCTGGTCCTCAAAGGGAATCGGCTGTGGTGGCGGGAAGATCGGCGCAATGATTTTTTCGATTCTTACCCGTGCCCATTCAAGCCCCTGTTGCAGCTTGGAGGCATAACGGATCAGCTGTTCTTTTGAAAATTTCACGGTGTGGCCTTGGTGATTTTTCCGGAGGCAAGGGCGCTCATTACGGATTCACGGGGGCCGTCAGCAACGATGCGTCCCGCATCCATGACGATAATCCGGTCGCACATGGTGAGCAGGGTGCTGCGGTGTGTCGCGATCAGTAATGTCCTGCCGGCGCAGAATTTTGCGATGTTTGCGGCGACCGTTGTCTCGGTGCTGTAGTCCATTGCGCTGGTCGGTTCGTCCATCAGCAGAATGGGCGCATGGTTCAGCACGGCGCGTGCAATGCCCACGGCCTGGCGCTGTCCGCCCGAGAGCAGTTCGCCGCGTTCTCCGACCGACATCGCCAATCCTTCCGGATGGGCATTGATGAAATCGGTCAAGCCGGCGATGTTTGCTGCGGTGAGGATGGCCGCATCATCAATATGCGGTTTACCGAGCGCAATATTCTCCCGGAGCGTCCCATAGAACAGCATGATGTCCTGAGAAACAAAGCCGGCGCTGCTGCGGGTGTCTGCGGGATCGAGCTGGCGGATATCCACGCCGTCGATCAGCACCATGCCGCTGGACGGGGTATACAGGCTGGTGATCAAACGCTGCAATGTTGATTTCCCGGATCCAACGCGACCGAGTATCGCCACGCGCTCACCGGGTTTAATTTTGAAGCTGACGTTTTGCAGTACTTTTTCTTCGCGCCCCGGATAGGCGAAGGAGACGTCCCGGAATTCGATGCCGCCTTCAGTGATGCTGTGTTCCACGTAAGACTTGGTCGGATCCCTGTCGCGGGATTTACTCATGAAGTTTTCCAGCGAGGCCAGCGCCGTGCGCGCGTTTTGGTACTGAAGCAGCAGGCCGACGATCTGGTTCGCGGGCGCCAATGCGCGATTAGTCAGCATGTAACAGCCGATCAGGCCACCCAGGGTCAATTCTTTGTTGATGATGAGAATCACCCCGACCAGCAGCAGGATGACTGAGGACATTTGCTGAAGCCAGTGAGCGCCGGAAACGGCGAGGGTGGACAGTTCCCGCATCTGCATGCCGGATTTGGCGACATGGCGCGTGGTTTTTTCCCATCTTGACTGGAAAAGTCCCTCGGCTTGCTGCGACTTGATGGTGTCGAGGCCAATCAGGCTTTCGATCAGCACGGCGTTACGCATGCAGTTGCCCTGCAGTGTGGCTTCGGAAAGGACATGCATGCGTGCCTGGATCACATAGCCGAAAATCACGATGCAGCAGAACATAAGGAGCGCCGGGATGGCCATCCACGGGCTGATCCATGCCACGCAGACGATGAACAGGAACACGAAGGGCAGATCCACCAGCGCGACGACCGTGCTTGAGGCAATCAGGTCGCGGACCTGCTCAAAGGCGCGGATGTTGGATGCGAATGAACCGCTGGAAGGCGGGCGATCACCGTAGCGCAGTCCGAGCAACTGTTCCATCAGAGAGGCGGAAATTTCAATGTCGATCTGGGCGCTGGCGTAATCGACAAGCTTGCTGCGCAGACGTCGTAAGTAAAGGTCGGCGACGAGAAGGATAATGATTCCTGCTGTTAGTGCCAGTAGAGTTTCGATTGCGTTGTTGGGAACAATACGGTCGTAAACCGTCATTGCGAAAATCGGCAACCCGATGGCGAACAGGTTGACCAGCAGGGCGCCGGCAATCACATCTTTATAGGTGTGGCGTTGCCGAAGAATCGCCGCCCAGAACCAATGTCCGCTGCGATGTGGGCGCTGTGTCGGGGAGCGCGCGTCAAAACGAAGCTGCGGAGCCAGCAATGCCATTGCGCCGATATACCGCGCTTCAAGCTCGGATTTTTTCAGAGTGGTGATGCCGCCCCCTGTTTCGGGTAGCTGGACGCTGTAATTACCTGAAGTCCGATCTATGGCGTGCAATACACAGGCTGAGCCATTGTCTAGAAATAATATTGCCGGCAGGAAGTAATTATCAATTGAATCAATAGGTTGACTCGATATTCTCGAGGTCAATCCTCCCCGCTGTGCTGCGCGTTCCAACAGTTCCGGGGGCAGTTTGCCTTTTTGCAAAGGCAGTCCTGCAGACATTGCTGTGCGACTGACCGAGTGTCCGTGATGCCGTGCAACCAGGACAAGGCAGTCCAGTAAGTAATCTTCCAATTCTGGGTGTATCATATCTATCATATTTAGTATATTATTCGTTTATGACTAGATGATCAACTGAGATCGACTTATTTCTGCAGCGGAACGGTTTGATTTTACGGCTTTTTATTGATGTTAGCCCTTGGTTTTTTTGGCTGCCCGCAGGAAGCAGTTTTGCTGAAGGCGCAAATCATGGCTGTGGTGCTTAAGCAAACCAGAGCGGGTTTTTCAAAGTAGTAATGGTTAGTGGTGAATTTTTTTAATTCTATTTTGCTCATCGTGGGAAAAATGTGCGGCTTGCCACCTCTGATTATTCGAATCAGTTCTGGTGGGTTCTGAGGGGTTTTTCTTGAGATTAATGGTGGGCTTTTCTGGGAATTTGCAAAATAAGTCACGTAATTCTGCGTTTCTTAACAAAAATTAATAAATCAATGATTGTCAGTTGTTAGTGTGTCATTTTTGAAATTTTTGGGGGAAATTCAGCCCCAACCAATGAATTTAGATTTGACGATTTCTCAACAATTTTTGAGAAATTTCGACATCAAAAGCGCTCCATCCGGATTTATTGTTGGTTTTAGAAGATAAAAGCGGTTTTTTTTGGAAATTTTGTGACATTCGGCACGGTTATTAGATGAGGTGGGTGGAACAATTTTTGCTCTTATGAGTCCTAACTGCGTTTCAATTCAATTTTAATAACAATTTACGATGGCCTTAGGCAAGGTTCGCTTTATAAGAGGTGACGCTCGCATCCTGCGCGGGGATGGTCGGGAAGATGCTCTCAGGGTTGGCGATGTCGTCAACCCTGGCGATGTTGTACGCCTGCTTTCGGCCGGTGGTCTGGTCATCATTGAGGACGAGGCGGGTCTTTTCAGGGTTCCGCGACTCGGGGAGCCCCTAACCCCGGCCTCGATGGATGTACTGCCCAACGTATCGTCACAGCCCCGACTGGTCGACAGGCTTGGTCTTTCAACCGGTGAAATCGAGCGTGTTGTTCAGGGGCTCAGTGGCGGTGGGAATGGCAACGGCAATGGCAACGGCAATGGAGATGGCGGTGGGGACCCATCCGTTGCGCCCTCGGCCGGTGAGGCTGGTACAACTGCGGATTGGAAAGGTGTCGGTCGCCTTGTTGAGCGTATCGGCGAGTCGGTAACACCGCTTGAGTTTGCGTTTTCCACTTCAAGATCCGGTCCGACACCGGAAATTCTCGGTCTGGGCTACGAGAGGGACAGCGGTGCGCCGACGGATGATCCTACGCCTGCCCTGGCGACTCCGCAGGTTGAAGGTGTCGTTCCCCTTAGTATTTCCCGCTTTACCGACAACTTCGTTAACGGTGTTACGTACACCACGTCCTCGGGAGTTACTGGGCTTACGGGGGACTCCGGATCTGCGGGATCGTTTACCTACCGGGCCGGTGACACCATCACGTTCACCGTGGGTGACGTCATTATCGGGACGTTCAGTGCCGGAGTGATTCAGAACGGCCTGCTGTTCCTGCAGGACATCGCCGGTACCGCCTTAAGCGACAGTAACAGTGATTACGTCGAGAATATGGCCATTTTCCTGCAGGCGCTGGATGATGACCTGCAGGACGGTACGCCCGGTGATGGCATTCTGGATACTTCGGATGTGCAGAACAGCGCAACCAGTTACTCCAGCAACATCAACATCAGTCAGGCGATGCGTGACGCGTTTACCGGCTATGTGGATAGCGTAACCGGCGCACCGCTGAATATTGCGGATTCCGGCAAGGAAGACCTATCCCGCGCGCTTGCTTCGGTTGATATCCTGTTTACCCGTGACTCGGATCGCG
>JBILYA010000115.1:0-6544 GCA_044378065.1 Burkholderiales bacterium
GGGCGCGTTGGGTAATGCCGTTGCCGCCGCCCAGACGCTGTTCGGCAAATCCGGCCTGGCCGGCATCGACACGAACCACGATGCCCTGACTGCCGACATCCGCTATGGCGCCACCGCTGCGCGCCGAGGCAGTGGACGCACCGGGCTCAACAACAATGCGGTCCCGCGATACCTGCACATCCATGGTGTTGCCGACGTTGTTGCCGTAACCCGCGACCTGCACGGATTGCAGGGCGCCGGAAACCGCAGGACCCGCCGCACGGTTTGAACCGGCACCCTGTCCCGAGTTATCGATCGCCGAAGTCGTGATGCTGACCCTGCCGGCACGCAGGTCTGCAGCGACCGAAAGGTCGGCCTGGCGGGTGCTGCCATCGGTCGCCTGCCAGCGGGTAGCCATCTGCAGTCCGAAACCGATGATCTTGCCGTCGGCAATATAGCGGCCGCGTTGTACGGCGAGCACTTCGTCGTCCACCGGACGGATCGATTGCGCGAGCGCCGCCGATACCGGCCAGACGCAAACCATCAGCAGGAAAATAAACAGACGGCGCATGATCAGAACAACCGTCCGGTTGGTAATTCAAATTGGTGGGCTGCATCCGGCAGACCGCGCAACTGCGCCGCAGTCTGCGGCTTCAGCGACTGCCAGGCATCATCACGGGCAAGCAGGCCCTGCTGCTGGAATTGCGGACCGATGACGGCGAGCACTACGCCGTTCCAGGCCTCGCGGAAGCGCTGCAGCGGAATCGCGCGCGCGCCGGCGGCCGGGTCAAGCAGGCGCACCAGGCCGTCATTTATGCCGCGCACGAGTACGAAGTGGGCGTAACCGTCGATGTCGAGCAGTGCGAGCACCGGCACCTTCAGGCGCTGCAGGTCGTCGATGCTGGCCTGGAAGCCGCGGGCACGCAGGCCCAGGCTCTCGGCATAACGCTTCATGTCGAGCATCGAAAAGCCCTCGCGGGCCACCGTTTCAGCATCCGCGGTGGCGAGCATGCCGCGGATAACCTTTTCTTCATCGAGATCGAAGCCGTAACCGAAACGCAGGAGCGTCGCCAGTGCCGCGGCGCCGCAACTGTAGTCCTGCGTCTGAAAAATCACATTGGCGTTGCGCAGCTCTTTCAGGCTGGCCACGCGCTTGGTCGAAGCCGGCGCATCGGGAAACATGTGATGCAGACCGACCGTGGCGGCGGCAGCGGTACCGGCATACGCCAGTACCGCTGCACACAAGGCTGCGCTGAACAGACTGCGCATGATGTTGCCCGTCGCCATGAAACGCGTCTCCGTCCCTTACTGCTGGGCGCGGAAGGCGCTCGCGGAAATCGAGAGCGACAGCGCGTTGAGTTGCTGGTTGCCGGTGCCCGAAGCCACGTTGACGCCGATGTTGCCGGCCGCGCCCGCAAATGCGGCGCCATTGATCATGCTTTTGTTGGCATTGAGGTCGCGAATCACCTGCGAACCGGTCAGGTCGTCGTACTCGGTGCGCGGATCGTAGCTGACGACGTTGCGGTTCGACTTCTGCACCGCAGCGACGTTGGCATCGGCGAGGCCGTTGTTGCTGACCGCCATCGAGATCGAGTTCTTCTGCTGGTTGTTGGAACCGGCAGCCATGCTGACTGCGATATTGCCGACGGCGCCGGAGAAGGCGCTGCCGCCGATCTGCGTACGGTTGGTGACGCCGATGTTACGCACATCGTTCTGGGCCGAATCCTGGTAGCTGACGACATCTGCCGACGAGGTACCGAACACGAACATCATGTCATCGACCTGGGCCAGCGCAGCGGAGTTGATCTGCTGGTTGCCGTCACCGGAAGCGACGTTGACACCGATATTGCCGCGCGCGTTGGAGAAGGCGCTGTCACCGATAGCGGCACGATTGACCACGCCGGTGTTGGTGCCCATATTGAGATAGCTCATCTGCTTGGCATCGAGCAGGCTTTCGGAACGCGAGTCGGTCACCAGGCTGCCGGCCGCCGAGAAGGTGTTGCTCGAAGTGGTCGAACGGTACTGCGTCGTGCTGCGGTCGATGGTGTTGACCGACATGCGGTCGGTATACGCCGAGTCGGACACCGAAACGCTGGTGTCGGATACGCGGGTATCGGTCGACGTCGAGCCACTGCCGGCCCATTCCTGGGCGGCGGCGGGCAGCGCGAAGGCCGCGCCAACGGCGACAGCGATCAGGCTGATACGGAAGTTACGCATAAATACTCCTTGCTGGTGGTTGAAGTGCATGGGATTGAACTGCTTGGGGTTGAACTGCCGGTTGTTGAACGTCATGAGGTTGAACTGCGGTTTCAGGGACTGACACGAAGGGAGAAGGCGTTGTGCACAACGTTGCCGCCTCCCGCGATCTGGTTGATCTGCACGATGCCGGATGCCGAACGGAAAGCGCCGCCCGAGATTTCAGCGACGCTGCGGCTGGCCGAACCCGCACTGCGCACGGAGGCGCCGGGGCGTTGCGCGATGAGCAGGGCATCGCTGCCGAGGACAACAGGTCCTGCAGAGATCACGACGGCGTTGATCTGGGCGTTATGACTGCCGGAAGCCTGATTAACGGTAATCACGCCGCGAGCGCCGGCAAAGGCATCATCGGTGATGCGCGCGATATTCAGATCCTGGGCTTGCACCGGCAATGCCATCACGGCAAGCGCTGCCATCAGCCCGCGGACCCGAAAGCCGATATCTGCAATAACGATATTTTCGATAAACATGCTTCGCAGTTTATCAATTTTTTCGTTATTGTCAAACTTTCCGGGTTAAAACTGGGTCTCTCACAGTATTTATATAATAATCAATAACTTATATAAACACCCAAAACCGGTTTTTTGGGTTTCGCGCTAAACAATGAACCCGTAAAAATGAAAAATCCAGTACCGCAAGGCGATACTGGATTTGTCAGTGCTGACGACCCCAATTGAAGGGCCGCCTGTCGAGTTGCCGATCAGCGCGAGAGCGGCTGCAGGCGCGTCACCACCCACTGACCCGAATCTTTCTTCACATCGAAAGCCACGCGATCGCCGCGCTGCACGCTGTTCAGATTGACGTCGGCCGCGACCGCGATCGGCATCGTCATCGCCGCCATATTGCCGCCCTTCCAATCGCCGTGGCGCAGAATCACCTGACGCTCTTCGGCGTTGACCTTGCGGATTTCGCCTTCGCCGGAATCGGTAAGGGCCCACACCGGTGCGGCCGCCAGGCTGCACACCAACATCATCATCGCACGCATCTTCATTGCATTCTCCAGGGTTGACGGCACACGTCCAGCCGGTGCCTGTTTGATTTACTTTTTGATTTACTGTTTGGTTTACTTACTGCTTGATTAACTGTTTATTTGCTTTTGCTGTTTGCTTACTGTTTGATCAGGGCCAGCGCCTTGCTGCGCACCGGCTCCGCCTGTTCATCGACCTTGCCGATCATCTTCCAGCGGATGCGGCCTTCGGCATCGATAATCAAAGTCGCCGGCAGCTGTCGCAATCCGAGTTCGGCGAGCGCGCGTGACTCCGGGTCACGCAGCGACGTCAGCGTGACGCCGGCGCGCTGCAACCACTCGCGCATCACCTGCGGCTTGTCGCCGATATTGACCAGCACCACCTGCACGCCGCGCTGTCCTGCCGCCCAGGCCTGCAGATGCGGAATCTCTTCACGACAGGGCGCGCACCACGCCGCCCAGAAATTCAGTACGACCACCTTGCCGCGCAAGCTGCGCAGATCGAAGGGCGCGCCATCGGCGGCATCAAAACGCAAAGCCGGCGTATCGCCGCTCCAGGGCTTAACCTCCACCGCAGCCGAAGCCTTCGGCGCCGTCCAGAACACCAACAGAATCAGGGCCAGCCCCAGCAGATGCATCCAGAACCGCATGTCGTGATTATGGGAAGGGCGTGGCATGGCCGATCAGAGCTGTCCGCGCGAGGCGGCGACGCGTAATTCGCCTCGGCTCATTTCAAGCTGGACTTCGCGGGTCTGTTTCTGCTGCCCCGGGACGCTCACGGTCACCGTCGACACCAGTGTCACCGGCACCGGCGCTTCGGCCTGCACGACACGCTGGCCCGCCGGCAATTGCCGCGCATACTCGCCGATCCACTTGCCGGCATCGATCGGCACCCAGCGTCGCGCCTGCCAGGTGTAAAAACGCCGCTCCACCTTGCCCTTGCTGCGCGTGCTCAGCACCAGCAAATCACTGCCATCCGCGGACATCACCGCGACCGGGTCGAGGAATTCGTTTTGGCCGTCGGTGCTGTCGACATGCGCGATGGTTGCTTCCGGACGGTAAGCCCGGTTGGCGAACAGCACCTGCGCGCGTCGTTCGCAGACGCCGGGCTTGTTGCCGAGGCAATAGCGCGTAGCATAAAAATCGTTCAGTCCGACGGTCGCCACAAACGCAACATGCTCCAGCTGGCATTGCGTCCATTCCCGCCCGGCACCGAATTCGAGTCCGGGCACCTGCACGCATTCGTTATGGATGCGGTCGAACTCGAGAGTCGGGCCCGAGGCCGCAGCGGGCGTCATCAATACCGAAAGCGCAAGGCCGCCGGCCAGCAGGACAGAACGTAGTATTGTGGGGTAATTCATTTACGGCTCCCGGTGTTGTTAAGCGGCTCGAGGCGGCTCAGAAATTGTTGGGCTTCTTTCAGCCCCTGGGCCGCGGCCTGCTGCAGCCAGCGCTGTCCTTCACTGCGGTCCTGTACGGAAGCGCCCTGCTCGATCAGCGCAATACCGAGTCGCAGTTGCGCTTCGGCATGGCCGCCGCGCGCAGCGGCCAGCATCCAGCGCCGGGCCTGATCCGGCCTCGGATTCAGTGCACCGCCCTTCACATACATTTGCGACAGTGCCCACTGCGCGTCCGTCCAGCCTTGCGTGGCAGCACGGTCCATCCAGTAAGCGCCTTCAATCACATCCTGTTCAACGACATGCCCGTCACGGAAAACCCCGCCGAGGAGATACTGCGCCTGCGGGTCATCTTTCTGTGCCGCCTGTTTCAGCCAGTCGATCGCTGTCGGTGCGTGGACATTGACGCCTCTGCCGAACAGAAACAGTTCGCCGTAAATCGCCTGCGCCCGCGCATCGCCCGCTTCCGCCGCGCGATGCAGCCAGCCCAGACCCTGTTCGGGGTCGTGCGGCTGCAGCCGGCCTTCCATCAGGAACAGCCCCCATTCGCGTTGCGCAACGGCTTCACCGTTTTGCGCCAGCGATTTCAGCAGCGCGAGGGCTTGCGCCGTAGCGGCCTTGCTACCACCGGCACGGATGCTGTTGGCCGCCAGCAGGGCCTTTGCGGCATTGCTGCCACGGGCTGCGGCGCGTTCATGGCTACGCAAGGCTTCAGCGTCGTTACGCGGCGTGCCGAGCCCGCGCGCCAGTTGATCCGCCATCAGCAGATCGGCCCGTACATCACCCGCCGCCGACGCAATGCGCAACAGGTTCAGCGACTGCGCATAATCGCGCAGTGCGATCGCATCCTGCGCCCGATCAAAGGGCGTCTCCGACGGGATCGCGATGGATGAGCGCAAAGGGGTGGCACCCGCCGGGGCGGTGAATGCCGCGCCCGACAGCATCAGCGTGCCGGCGGCGAAGCCACCGGCCAACAGGGCGCGCCAACGTTTGCAGGAAAACATTGCGTGCATGATTCAAACTCAGATAAAGCCCGAAAACGCCGACCGGATATTGCGCGGCGAAGTCAGCAGATTGGTGGTACCCCAGCGCTCGCGCCGGTCGCAGATGATGCGACCCATGCTGGCGTGGTTATTGACATCGCGGTCGCGCTCCGGATCCGGGTCAACAAACCCCTGGGCGCGGCGCAGATGATCCAGATCATCCTCTTCACCGGTCAGAAACAGCCAGCCCGGTCCCGCCTCGACAACATCTTCCGCGTATTCCTTCAGCCGTTTCACGCTATCCAGCTCCGGCTGCAGGGTAATTGAATAGAAAAACACATCCTTGCCCATGCGGTCGCCGAGCAGATCCTGCACTTTACGCAGGTTGAAACTGGCGGGCAGGCAGCGTCCTTCGGTGCAGGACACGATAAAAAAGTTGAGCAACACGATGCGGTCACGCATCAGGTCGTCGTAAAAGTTGAAGGTCTCGCCCGTGTGGGCGACCAGTGGCACGTTAGGCAACATGCCGCGCTGTGCGGCGCGGGACAGCGGCCGTGACGGGTTGACGCCCGCCACCGCTGCTGCCGAGCACGCTGCCAGAGGCAGCGCGCCCGCCCAGCTGAGGAACCGTCTGCGGTCCAGAGACATGGTGGTTTCCGGATTCGCTTAGACGATTTTCCACATCGCCATCATGCCGTGGTCTTCGTGCACCACGTTATGGCAGTGCATCGGGTAGATGCCCTTGTAGTCGCGGAAGCGCATTGCCGTTTCCATGGTCGCGCTCGGATCCAGCCGGTAGACGTCCTTGCGGCCTTTTTCCAGTGCGGCGGTAACGTCCGGCTTGGCATTGCCCTTGGTGCTGAGAATGCGGCCTTCCTCGTAGTGCGGGTGGATCGGATGCGACCAGGAACCGCCGCCGTTCTTGTGTACCCAGACTTCTTCGCTGCCTTCCTTGACCTCGT
>JBILYA010000116.1:0-6543 GCA_044378065.1 Burkholderiales bacterium
GCGCATTTCCGGCGGCGTACTGGCCACGGCCCCCGAAGTCAGGGCGCCCGAGTCGCCCAGCATCGCACCGTAATGCACCATCATCAGCAGCACCACAACATACCAGGGCCAGGCCGCCGCATAGCCGATCAGACAGGCAATCAGTCCCGACAGCGTCATGAACAGGAAGATGATGCGCTGGCGACCGAAACGCAGCGCCATCTCGTTGCCGGTGACGCTGAACACCGGACCCAGCATGTTGATCATCGCCGCCAGCGTCGCTGCACTCAACGCCATCGGCGCATCCGCCGGCTGCAATGTCGCGCAGAACACCAGAAAGGCAACCATCCATGAGCGCTGTCCGAACAATTCATAGTTGTGCACAGCGTAGCCGATGACATACGGCAAAGTCTTGCGATTGCGCAAAACCGGACGGAAATCGAGCAGCGCCGTGGTGTGATGCTCCGCGGCCCGCACACGCCCCATCGGCACCGCCAGCGTCACCACCAGTCCGGCCAGCAGCGGCCCGACGGCGCCGAACCAGAACGCCCACTGCCAGCCCAGCGTGGCGCCGAGTTTGCCGGCCACCAGAATGGAAATCGTCGAACCCACGCCGAAGCTGGCGGTATAAAACGCCGTTGCCCGTGACTGCGCAGCGCCTTCCAGATGATCCGTCAGCGCCTTGAGTCCCGGCATGTAAGTGCCGCCGAGAGCTGCGCCAATCAGGAACTGGGCCAGGGCAGCGCTCCAGAATCCCTGGCCCAGTGCAGCAAAGGTGGCGGCACCGATACTGCCGACAATGCAGGCCATCAGATAGATGCGGCGCGAATCCATGCGATCGGTCAGGCTGGTCAGCACCGGCACCGACACCATGTATCCCGCAAACAGGAATCCGCTGATCGCCCCGGCCTCGGAATTGGACAAGCCCCAGGCGCGCTGCAATTGCGGCAGCAGTGTCGTGTACGCGGCGAAACCGGTCATCGACAGCGCCTCGGCCAGACACATGATGAAAGTCAGTCGCGCTGCAGAATGTTTGCGGGCGCTCATGGTTTACACCGCCCCGGCATCGCGCAGCAACTTGGCAATGGCTTCAGCCATGCGCCGGTAACCGTCGGCATTGGGATGGATGGGATCGGATTTCAAATCCGGTTTGTAGAGCACGCTGGTGACAATCTTGCCTTCGTAAGGAATGCCGAATTCCTTCGCGAGTTTTTCATAGAATTCCGGCGCGCTGGTGATCAGTCCGGGCGCCGGCACGCCGACGAGGACTGCATCCAGACCGCGGCCGCGGATTTCTTTCAGCATCGCCCGCAGATTGGCTTCGATGGCCGCGGGCGATCCTTTGCGCAGCATGTCATTGCCCCCGAGGCAAACAATCACCAGCCGGGGCTGATGCTCATCGAGGGCGCCCGGCAGACGCTGCAATCCGCCTGCAGTCTGCTCGCCCGGAACACCGGCGCGAACCACGTTACGGCCCAGCAATTGCGATAGGACCGCCGGATAACTCTCCTCGGCTTTGGCGCCCGTGCCATAGGTCAGGCTGTCGCCGAAGGCCAGCACCACATCCGTCGCCGCCAACTTGGCTACTTTCGGAGTACTGCCGCCACAGCCCCCCAGCAGCAGGGCCGTCGTGATGACCACGATCAACCAGCGTTTCATGCGCGCTGATCCTTCATCCGACCGCTTTTGAAATCACGGATGATTTCGCGCGCCGCATTGCGCCCGGGCAATCCGTGGAAAATATCCCCGCCGGTCAGACCGAAGTCGCGCTCAAGATCCAGCGGCGAGAGGATTTTCCGGGCAATCACTGCATCCTTGAAATTCGGCGCGTATCGCGTCACGGTGTCGATCACATGATCGGCGGCCTGCTCGCGGATTTCATCCCAGGTCAGGCCGTTGGGCAGCTCGGGACTGAAGTGCTGGCAGAACAGACTGGCGACATGCTGACCGGCAGGCGCGAGGCTGTCATCGACCGTCGAAGGGATCAGCAATTCCACCACCGGCGCGCGCGAGCATCCGTAGGTGCGCGCATCAAAATAAGCCTGCTCCATATAGCCCAGCGACGGCGCAATGATGATGCCGGACTGGTGATGCTGTGCAACGTCGCTGCCCGGCAGGCAATTGAAATCCGGCAGCTCGTTGAGCGCAACATTCATCCGGAAGGTCGCCGATCCGCATTTCCAGGCCTGCATGCGCCGGCGGAAATCGGCGTCCAGCGCCGGCGCGTCAATCAGCTTGAGATACAGCAGCTTGGGATTGACGTTGGCAGCCACACAGCGCGCCTCAATGACACGTCCGTCTTTGAGCTGCACGCCCTGGGCGCCACGAGAATCAACGCAGACATTGACGACTTCGGCGCCGGTATCGATGTGCACGCCGCGGGCACGGGCTTCAGCCGCCATCGCCTGGGTGATGGCGCCCATGCCGCCAACGGCATGGCCCCAGACGCCGCGTTTGCCGTTCACTTCACCGAACACATGATGCAGCAGGACATAAGCGGTGCCGGGCGCGTAAGGACTGGCAAAGTTGCCGACGATGGCGTCGAAGCCCAGCGCGGCCTTGATCGGCGCCGACTCAAACCAGAAATCCAGGACATCGCCGGCACTTTTGGTGAACAGGTCCAGCACATCGCGCCGGGCTGCCATGTCGAGTTTCTTGAACCGCCTCGCGGTCTTTATTGCCGACAGGAAGTCGCCGATGCCGCCGCCGACATTGGGCGGCGTTTCCAGCGACAACTCGCGCAACACATCCGCCACGCGATCCAGCATGGCGTAGTACGCCGGCAGCCTTGCGGCATCAGCGGACGAAAAACGCGCCACCTCGGCCTGGGTCGATTGCAGGGACCCGCCCACCTTCAGGTAGTCGGTGTCCGACAGCGGTAAAAAATTGGAGATCGGCCGCTCCAGGATACGCAGACCGTGTTCGGCCAGACGCAGGTCGCGAATGACCTGCGGATTGAGCAGGCTGACCGTATAGCTGGCGGTGGAATTGCGGAATCCGGGGTGAAACTCCTCGGTGACCGCGGCACCACCGACCACGGACCGGCGCTCGATGACGCGCACCTTGAGTCCGGCGGCGGCGAGATAACAGGCGCAGGTCAGGCCATTGTGGCCGCCACCGACGATCAGTACATCGCAGGCTACGGGTGGGGGCATGGGAAACGGGCTGCTTGCGTGAACGAAAATGGCGCGCCCGAGACGATTCGAACGTCCGACCCCTGCCTTCGGAGGGCAGTACTCTATCCAGCTGAGCTACGGGCGCGTTGCGGGGCAGATTCTACCATGCCCCCCCGGTGACGCCGTTTTACCGGGCATGGCATTGCCGATATAATTCGCGCTTTCCAGAAGCTCCGGGATCTCGCAATGAGCGAACACCACCAGACGGAACATTCCTCTCCGATCAAAACACCCAAGCAGTTGGCGATTGTCGTCACGCTGGCCTTTATCGTGCCGGTTGTCGTCATCATCGTGCTGGCCCAGCTCGCCGCCGGCAGCAAAAAATCCACGGCATCACCTGCAGCACAGGAAGAAGCCGTTGCCAAGCGGCTCAAGCCGGCTGGGGAAGTCATCATCTCCGCCAGCGGCGGGGCCCAGCAACTGCGTGACGGCAAAACGGTGGTCGAAATGGCTTGCGCAGCCTGCCATGCCACCGGCGCCATGAATGCACCGAAAATCGGTGACAAGGCCGCTTGGGGCAAGCTGACCGGGCGCAGCCTTGAAGCACTGACGGCCAGCGCCATCAAAGGCGTGCGCCAGATGCCGGCACGCGGCGGAAACCCCGATCTTGCCGATGTCGAAATCGCCCGCGCCATTGTTTACATGGCCAATCAGGGTGGCGCGAACTGGAAAGAACCGGCAGCACCGGCGGCAGCCCCTGCCGCTGCGCCCGCAGCTGCAGCAGCACCGACCGCCGTTGCCGCGGCAGCGACCGGAAGTGATGCCGGCAAAGGCAAGAGTGTTTACGAATCCAGCTGTGCCGCCTGCCACGCAGCAGGTGTCGCGGGCGCGCCGAAAACCGGCGACAAGGCCGCCTGGGCTCCCCGCCTGAAAACCGGCAAGGACGCGCTGTATGCGTCCGTGATCAAAGGTAAGGGCGCGATGCCGCCGAAAGGTGGCAATGCTTCGGCGTCTGATGCTGACCTCAAGGCTGCGGTCGATTACCTCATCGGGCTGGCCAAGTAATCACGCACGACCCGCAGATGCATGATTTCAAGGCGCAGCGCTGCTGCGCCTTTTTTCTTTGATCAGGCGGACTCATGGCCACTTACGCGATCGGCGATATTCAGGGTTGTTACGACGAGCTGCGGCGGCTGCTCGACAAGGTCGCCTTCGACACCTCGCGTGACACGCTGTGGATCGCCGGCGATATCGTCAACCGCGGTTCGCAGACGCCGGCGGTGCTGCGTTATCTGCGCAGTCTCGGCGACCGTGCCGCTGTCATTCTGGGCAACCATGACCTGCATCTGCTGGTGGTGGCCGCCGGCGTGCGTAAACCCCACCGTGGAGACACGCTGGATGAACTGCTGTCCGCACCCGACCGCGATGAGCTGCTTGACTGGCTGCGCCGCCAGAAGCTGATGCATGCCGGCGGCGGATACGCCATGGTTCACGCGGGATTGCTGCCGCAGTGGACCGTCACCCAGGCACTGTCGCTGGCCGCTGAAGTGGAAGCGGTTCTACAGGGACCGGACTACAGTGATTTTCTGCAACACATGTACGGCAATGAACCGCTGCGCTGGCAGGACAGTCTGACCGGTTACGACCGGCTGCGCGTCGTGGTCAATGCGATGACCCGGCTGCGCCTGTGTACCCCGGACGGAACGATGGATTTTTCTCACAAGACCGGCCTGCACGGTATGCCGACCGGCTACATCCCGTGGTTTGACGTGGAGAATCGGGCCAGCCGCAACACGCCGCTGATCTTCGGACATTGGGCCGCACTGGGTTTGCTGCTGCGTCCCGATCTGCTGGGCATCGATTCCGGCTGTGTCTGGGGACGCCAGCTCACAGCGGTCCGGCTGGAAGACCGGCAGGTTTTTCAGTGCGAGTGCACCGGCCTCAGCAGCTCAGGCGACTAGCAATCGCGGCATGCGCGGCATCGGCCAGAGCGCGGCGATGCGGAACATCCCCTGACAGCAGCGGCAGAAAATGCAACTGCACAGCGATTTTCCGCAGTGCGCTGATCTGCAGCAGGGATTGCAATAGGGTCTTGTCGCCGTCAAAAGCAGCCTCCGTGCACAACGAGCCGTCGCCGTGTGTGAACCGCAGGGCCACCGGCTGCACGACGGCGTCCGCGATCAACGCAGGCTGCAGCAGAGAACTGTGAAAACGCAGAATTTGCGTGCCGTCACTGGTGGTGCCTTCGGGGAACACCGCCACAACATCCCCTTCCAGCATGGCTTCCGCGATCAGCCGGTTGACACGCGCGGTGTCGCTTCGCCGTCCGCGTTCGATAAACAGCGTGCCGGTTTTAGCGCTCAGCCAGCCGATGAACGGCCAGCGGCGGATTTCGGATTTGGCGACAAAGCGCATCGGAATGGCCGAGTTCAGCGCAAAAATGTCCAGCCAGGAAACGTGGTTGGACACCAGCATCAGAGGCCGCGCCCGGACCGGCGCGTCGTGCACATGCACCTGAACACCGAGAATATGCATCAGCGCAGCCGACCATTTGCGGATTTCCTGACGGCGCCGCGTTCTTGAATAAAACGGAAACAGCAGCGTGGAAATCAGCAGTCCCCGCAATAAATGCAAAAAAACGCGTGCGAGGCGCAGGCAGCGCATTACCGACGAAGTTGTTTCATGACCGCTCATGGCAGCCATTATAGGGTGGCGCAGCGCGCCGGCCGTCAGGAGCGCAGAAAATGCCTGGCGTAACGCGCACTCATCCGGGACAACGGCAGCAGCATCAGCAGATCGGCAGTGTTGAAATCAGGATCCCAAGCCGGTGCGCCGCAGACGTAAGCGCCGGCACGAAGATACCCTTTGACCAGCGCAGGCGGCTGCACATCGACATCACGGCTCAGTGCAGCGAGCGGCAGCTCGCAACGCGGAAACACGCGGTATTCCGCGGGCGACAGATGATTGCGGACCAGCCTGCGATAAATACTCGCCGCCGCACAGCCTCCATCGGCCATGCTCAATGAAGCGCAGCCGATCAGATGACGGTAATCATGGCGTTCGGCAAACGCCACGAGACCCGACCAGAGCAGCGCGATCGTGGTGCCGGTGCGGTAATCGGGATGCACGCAGGAACGGCCAATTTCGACCGTACTGTCGCGCAGATGCTGAATGCGGGTCAGGTCAAATTCACCATCGGCGTAAAAACTGCCGATTTCGCGCGCTTTCTGTCCCGGCAACAGCCGGTAGGTGCCGACCACTTCGCCGCTGCCGGTATCGCGTACAAGAAGATGCTGGCAATGCGCGTCATACAAATCGCAGTCGATTCCGAGTGATGCACCCGGCACACGGGCACCCATTTCTTCAGCAAACACGCGATAACGCAGGCGCTGCGCTTCCAGCACTTCTGCAGAACTGCGCGCAAACGAAATCGCCAGTGTCGCACCGG
>JBILYA010000117.1:0-6540 GCA_044378065.1 Burkholderiales bacterium
AAAAATCAATAATTTAATAAAACAACAAGCTCTTGCCCCGTGTCACCAATGCAATGCCGACTTGCAGCCCCTCAAAGACTGTATATAATTACAGTCATGAGCGATGACAACCACAAGCCTCTAACTGCCCGCCAGATCGAAATCCTGCGGATGATTGAAACCCACGTCGAGGAATCCGGGTTTCCTCCTACCCGGGCCGAGATCTGCACCGCCATGGGCTTCAGTTCCCCGAATGCTGCAGAAACCCATTTGCGCGCTCTTGAACGCAAAGGGGCCATCGAAATGACCTCAGGCGCTTCGCGCGGCATCCGGCTGACCCAGCATGAAGCACCTTCCACCCTGCCCGTCATCGGTCGCGTCGCGGCCGGCAGCCCAATGCTGGCCGAAGAAAATGTTGAGCAGCAATGTCGCGTAGATCCGGCGCTGTTTGATCCACCGGCGGATTACCTGCTGCGGGTCCGCGGCATGAGCATGCGCGATGTCGGCATTCTTGAAGGCGATTTGCTGGCCGTGCACCGCACGTCCGAGTTCCGTTCCGGCCAGATCGTGGTGGCCAGGCTGCATGATGAAGTGACCGTCAAACGAATTCAGCGCAACCGCAATGTAGTGGAACTCCTCCCGGAGAATCCCGATTTCGAACCGATCGTCGTTGACCTCAAACGTGATCCGCTGGAAATCGAGGGGATCGCCGTCGGCGTCATCCGCAACGGCAAGTGGTCCTGAACTGCGCCCGCTAAGCGGACGCACCCGGCTTACAGAGAGTAATCCAGCCCCATGACCTCGCGCACGTCGCGCAGGGTTTCCTGTGCCAGCTTGCGCGCCTTTTCGCAGCCATCAGCAATGATGTTGCGGACCAAGGTCGGGTCATCCAGATAACGCTCCGCGCGCTCGCGCATTGGTTTCTGCTCGGCGACGATCGCGTCAATGACGGGTTGTTTGCAATCGATGCAACCGATACCGGCGCTGCGACAACCCTCCTGCACCCATTTTTTGGTGTCGTCACCGGAGTAAATCTGGTGCAGCTGCCAGACCGGGCATTTTGCGGGATCGCCAGGATCGGTACGCTTGATTCGCGCCGGGTCGGTCGGCATGGTTTTGACTTTTTTGGCGACGTTCTCGGGTGTCTCACGCAATCCGATGGTGTTGTTGTAGGACTTGGACATTTTCTGCCCGTCGAGTCCGGGCATCTTCGAGGCTTCGGTCAGCAGCGCCTTGGGCTCGGTCAGGATGACTTTGCCGCCGCCTTCGATATATCCGAAAAGTCGTTCGCGATCGCCCAGTGGCAGGTTCTGCGTTTCTTCCAGCAGGGCCCGGGCTGAAGCCAGCGCTTCGCCATCGCCCTTTTCCAGATAATCCGTGCGCAGCTTGCGATACAGCTTGCCGCGCTTTGCGCCCAGCTTCTTGATTGCGATCTCGGCCTTTTCCTCAAAACCCGGTTCGCGACCGAAGACATGGTTAAAGCGCCGCGCGATCTCGCGGGTAATTTCGACATGCGGCACCTGATCTTCTCCAACCGGAACCAGGTTGGCGCGGTAAATCAGGATGTCGGCGCTTTGCAGCAGCGGATAGCCAAGAAAACCGTAAGTCGCGAGATCCTTCTCAGAGAGTTTTTCCTGCTGATCCTTGTAGGTCGGCACGCGTTCCAGCCATGACAGCGGCGTGATCATCGACAGCAGCAGATGCAGTTCCGCGTGTTCCGGAACCTTGGACTGGATGAACAGCGTGGCCTGGGCCGGATCAACGCCGGCTGCCAGCCAGTCAACCACCATATCCCAGGCGTGATTCTCGATGGTGGCCGGATCATCGTAATGCGTGGTCAGCGCATGCCAGTCGGCGACGAAAAACAGACATTGGTGCTCGTGCTGCAGCTTGACCCAGTTTTTCAGCACGCCGTGGTAATGGCCAAAATGCAATGCGCCGGTCGGGCGCATGCCGGAGAGAACACGGTTTTCAAACATTGAGGAGGGATTCCGGGGTCAGAAATGAATGACGGCATGCGCCGTTATTCATAAAATTCAATTAAAACAATAAGATATAAACACTTTTTGCGATCAACCATGAAGCGCTTGATGGCTGATTTTACCGCAGCCCGTATATGCCAGTGGACTACAGGCCAAATGGCGTCAGGCTGCCCTTGCCTTCCCGGGTCACCACCGGTGTCGGCCCGGTCAAATCAACGACTGTACTGGGCTCAATGCCGCAGGAACCACCGTCCAGTATCAAGTCAACACTATGCTCCAGCCGTTCGCGGATTTCGCGGGCATCGGTTAAGGGCAATTCATCGTCAGGCAGCAACAAGGTTGAAGACAGGATTGGTTCACCCAGCTCTGCCAGCAAGGCATTGACAACGGGATGATCGGGGATGCGCAGTCCGATGGTCCTGCGCTTCGGATGCTGCAGCCGCTTCGGCAATTCCCGCGTCGCCTCGAGAATGAACACATAGCTGCCCGGTGTCGCCGCTTTCAACAGACGGAACTGCTGATTGTCCACGCGCGCATATGAAGCGAGCTCGGACAGATCGCGGCAAACCAGAGTCAGATGGTGGCGGTCGTCGATGCCGCGGATCCGACGGATGCGCTCCATCGCCGCCTTGTCGCCGATATGACAGCCAAGGGCATAGCAGGAGTCCGTGGGGTAAACGACGATGCCGCCGGCGCGAATGATCTCTGCAGCCTGCTTGATCAGCCGAAGCTGAGGGTTCTCAGGATGGATGGAAAAGAACTGCGACATGCGGAGGTGATGCGCTAAAAATTGCGCTCAGAAACGTTCCCACACCGGATCGCAGCCGGAAGGCAAGGCCGGCACATTGCCAATATCGCGATAGCCCTCGCCCGGGCCGTGAAAATCCGAACCCGCAGACGCCAGCAATTTGAAATTTTTCGCATGTCGCGCCCAGGTCACAAACTCAGAAGGCGCATGCGAACCGGTTACCACTTCAACCGCGGCGCCGCCCAGCGAAATGAATTCTCCGAGCAGACGTTCGCACTTGGCCTCTCCAAGATCATACCGACCCGGATGGGCCAACACGGCCGTACCGCCGCCGCCGTTGATCCATTGCAAGGCATCGGCCAGCGTCGCCCACTGGTGCGGCACATAACCGGGTTTGCCTGGTGTGAGGAAATGGCGGAACACTGCATTGGTATCGCGCGCGTGACCGGCTTCAACAAGGTAACGCGCAAAATGCGAACGGCTCACCAGTTCGGGATTTTTGGCATAACGCCGTGCGCCTTCCAGCGAGCCGTCAATACCCGCAGCGGCCAGACTTTCAGCCATACGCCGGGCGCGCTGCTCGCGACCGTTGCGGATGGATGCCAGTCCTTCCACCAGCGGGGCGTGACCGGTATCGATATTCAATCCGACGATATGCAGAGTCACCTCTTCCCACAGCACCGAAATCTCAACGCCATCGATGAGTCGAAGGCCCCAGTGCTCTGCCGCTGCACGTGCGTCAGCAAGCCCCTTAATTTCATCATGGTCAGTCAGCGCGAGAACATCCACGCCACGCTGAACGGCGCGCTCCACCAGCTCGGCGGGGCTCAACAATCCGTCGGAGCAGGTCGAATGACTGTGCAGATCAAAACGCATGAAAATTTAATAAAATCAAAGTATTAACTTAATCAAGCCGGGCATGATACCAAAATCGGAGGATGCGGCCTGTATTGTCGCAGTGCCGGGACATACCTTCTCTAACGAGATCGCAAATTGCGGCTGCGATCCAAAGGAACGAAGAAACCATTCGGCTATACTTGGACTTCAAACCAGAACAGGGATCGAGCGGGTATGAACCGCACCCAAAGCATCGCGCTCGCCATTGCAGTCGCCAACCTGCTGGTGATCACCCTCTTTCCGCCCATCGACCAATATTCGGTGGCCTCTTCCAGCATCCCGGTGTTCGCCGGGTTCTACTTCATCCTGTCTAAACCGCCGCTGAGTGAAATCAACGGCCCGCTGCTGGCTCTCGAGATTGTTGTCGTGCTGGTTAATCTGGCCATTGCCTGGCTGCTGCTGGCTGAAAAACCCGATAGTAAAAAACGCGGATTGGGACTTCAGAATGCTTCACTGTTATTCACCGGCTTGAATCTGGTCTTGATGCTGCTGTTTCCGCCGATGGAATCCGTATTTGCACTGACCAAGGCCACGATCCCCACTTTCGAAGGTTTCTTTTTCATCTTTGCGCAAAAGCCCGCGCATGTGATCGTGGAAACCCTGCTCTACCTGGAAATCTCGTTCATTCTGGTGAACGGCGCATTCCTCTGGCTGATCTTCAGGGAACGCAAACCGCCGACAGCGGAAGAAATCCGCGCCGCCATGCTGGAAATAAACCGGAAATAGCCGGGGAACTTACTTCGGCTGATGCAGCCGGCTTTGCGCCGGCACATGCTGCGCGAGAAATTCCATCTGATCGGCGAGGATGCGCCGGTTGGTCAGGATCAAATACTCCGCACGGTTCGGCACATAGGGCAAATACACCAGCTCCATGCCTGCGCCCTCGGGCGTACGATCGCTCTTGCGCTCATTACAGGAGCGGCAGGCCGTGACCACATTCATCCAGGTATCGCGGCCGCCTTTGGAAAACGGCACGATGTGATCGCGGGTCAGTTTCACACCGGAAAAACTGGTTGCGCAGTAGGCGCAGATCTGACGGTCACGGTGAAACAGCTCGCGGTTGTTGAGCGGCGGCACCTGGTTGAACGACTTCATCGCCATCGCCTTGCCCTTGATGGCGATGATGCTGGAACCGCTGATCGTGGATCTTTCCCCGGTGATCCGGTTCAGGCCGCCATGAACAGTAAAAGCCTGCTCACCGAGGCTCCAGGCCACCTGATTCTTCGAGTAGTAGTAGCAGGCATGCTGCCAGGTAATCCAGCGGTGCGGGATGCCGTGGGTATCCAGCGTCAGGATCAGCGGAAACAGGTTAACTGTTGCCGGCTCACTCAGAATCGGAAGATCGCCATCCATTGCGGGCAGTTTTCATCCAAAAAGCGAGGTTAAAGTCAAAGATAAGTCAAAAATCAGACTTCGCTTCAGTAACGTTTTCAATTTACCAGATTTTTGAATATTTGGAACAATTTAGCCTTGCGGCTGGCCGTGAGGCCGCGGTCAGGCTATACTGCGGCGGCGTGATTTACCCCCAAAGCCATTCAATGAATCCGGCGTCACTGCCGATCCCTCTCTTCTGCGCCGCGCCCCTGCGCCGCGCTACGCGAGTGTGACGTCCGCGTTACCTCTGCGCCACTCCAGTTAGCCCCATGTCGTTTGCCGATCTGAACCTGATACCCGAGCTGCAGCGCGCCGTCGCCGACGAAGGCTACAGCGAACCCACACCCATCCAGGCCAAAGCCATCCCGGCTGTTCTGGAGCGCCGTGACATCATGGGCTGCGCCCAGACCGGAACCGGCAAGACTGCCGGATTTACGCTGCCGATGCTGCAGCTGCTCGCTCCTTACGCAAACAGCAGCCCATCACCGGCACGCCATCCGGTGCGTGCACTGGTACTGACGCCAACGCGTGAACTCGCCGCGCAGGTCAGCGACAGCGTCAAGGCCTACGGCAAATTCCTCAAGCTGCGCTCAACCGTGGTTTATGGCGGCGTCGACATGCCGCCGCAGACCAAGATCCTGCGCGAAGGCGTGGATATTCTGGTCGCCACGCCGGGCCGCCTGCTTGATCACGTCCAGCAGAAAAGCGTGTCGCTTGGCCAGGTCGAAATCGTGGTTATGGATGAAGCCGACCGCATGCTCGATATGGGATTCCTGCCCGACATCCGGCGCATCCTGGCGCTGCTGCCAACCCAGCGCCAAAGCCTGCTGTTCTCGGCCACTTTTTCCGAAGAGATCAAGAAACTCGCCAACCAGATGCTGCGCAGTCCGACGCTGATCGAGGTCGCACGCCGTAACGCACCTGCTGATCTGGTCAAGCATCAGGTTTTCGAAACGCCGGCATCGCGTAAACACGCTGTCCTGGCCAATCTGATCCGCAGCCGGGAAATGAAGCAGGTGCTGGTGTTCCTGCGCATGAAACGCGATTGCAACAAGCTGGCGCGTGACCTGATGCGCGATGGCATCAATGCCACCGCCATCCACAGCGACCGCACCCAGGCCGAGCGCGAACAGGCGCTCACCGATTTCAAGGAAGGCCGTTCAACCGTGCTGGTGGCCACCGACATCGCAGCCCGTGGTATCGACATCGAAGAACTGCCGTTCGTTATCAACTACGAACTGCCTTACACGCCTGAAGATTATGTTCACCGCATCGGCCGCACCGGTCGTGCCGGAATGCCGGGTGAGGCCATTTCACTGGTCTGTCCCGATGAAATGCGTCTTCTCGCTGACATTGAAAAGCTGCTCAAGCGCGCCATTCCGCGCCAGTCCGTTGAGGAAGGCGCTGCGGATCGTGAAGCCGAACGTGAATACGAGCGCAGTCGTGAAAGCCGACCACGCCGCGAGGATCGCGAAAAAGAACCCCGCCGCTCAACAGCACCGGCAACAGCCGCTGCTATCCCGGCAGCCAAACCCCGCCCGCAAGTGGCTGCAGATGGAT
>JBILYA010000118.1:0-6509 GCA_044378065.1 Burkholderiales bacterium
ACGCCGCGATCAATCCCGGCAATTCGGGCGGCGCGCTGGTCGATACCAGCGGCAATCTGATCGGCATCAACACCGCGATCTATTCGAGAACCCCGGGCGGCGCATCACTGGGCATCGGTTTTGCCATTCCGGCAGGCACTGCCAAGTCGGTGATGGAACAGATCATCGAAACCGGGTCCGTGCAGCGCGGCTGGATCGGCGTCGGCGTGCAGGACATGACGCCGGAAATCGCCGAATCATTCAAGATTCCCAACACCCGCGGCACGCTGATCACCGAAGTGTTCCGCGGCACCCCCGCCGATCGCGGCGGCGTCAAGGCTGGTGATGTGCTGGTCGCAGTCGACGGCAAAGCAGTGACCGACTCGGCATCAATGCTCAACCTGATCGCCGCGCTCAAACCCGGCAGCGAAACGACGCTGCGCCTGATGCGTGAAGCCAAGGCGGTGGAACTGCGGGTGACGGTGGGTAAACGCCCGGCGAAGCAGGTGCGCAAGGAATAAAACGGGTGTGTCGGGCGGCGTCAGCCGCTCAGGCGTCCGTCGGCGGACTGAAACTCTCGTCGGCAGCCGGCGCGCGCGGCGGCACAAAGCGCGCGGCAATCAGCCCGACCTCAAACAGCAGACACATCGGCACCGCCAGCAGCAGCTGCGACACCACATCCGGCGGTGTGACCACGGCGGCGATGACAAACGCAATGACGATGAAATAGGGCCGCGCTTCGCGCAGCTGCTCGATGGTCACCATCCCCATGCGCGTCAGCATGACCACGACAATCGGCGTCTCGAAGGTCAAACCGAAAGCCAGGAACATCGTCAGCACGAAATTCAGGTAGTTCTCGATATCCGGTGCCACCGAAATGCTTTTCGGCGCGATCTGGTTGATGAAGTGAAACACCGTGTTGAACACGAAGAAATAACAGAACGCGATCCCTATGACGAACAGCAGCGTGCTCGCCACTACGAGGGGCAAAACGAAGCTTTTTTCGTGGTTATAGAGGCCCGGTGCGACAAACGACCACGCCTGATACAGGGTGAACGGCAGAGTCAGTACAAACGCGACCATCATCGCCACCTTGATCGGCACCAGGAACGGCGTGATCACGCCGGTGGCAATCATCTTCGAACCTTCCGGCAGCGCACTCATCATCGGCGTCGCCAGCAGATCATAAAGTTCTGCCGAGAACGGGATCAGCGCCAGCAGCACCACGGCAAACACGATCAGCGCGCGCAGCAGGCGATCGCGCAATTCGATCAGGTGGGAAATGAAGGTGTCTTCAGTCATCAGGGATACACGCCGGCGGATCAGGCCTTCTTGACCTCGCCGGCTGTTGCGGCGGTTGCGGCGGTTGCGGCCGTATCGGCCGGCGGCATGGCTTCTGCTGCGGCGAGGGCTTCAGCGGTTTCTGCCGGTGAAGCCTCCGGTGCGACCGCGGCCTGGGTATCGCTGGCAATCTTGTTGAGATCGGATTCCACCGCACCGACTTCCTGCTTCATCGACTGTTCGAGAGAATTTGCAGTGTCCTGGATATTGGCCTGCAGCTTGCGCAACTCGTCGAGGGCCATTTCACGATTGATGTCGGCTTTGACGTCATTGACGTAACGCTGCATGCGGCCAAACAGCAGGCCGACCGTGCGCGCCACCTTGGGCAAACGCTCGGGACCGATGACGATCAGCGCCACAACGGCAATGACCATCAATTCGGAGAAGCCGATGTCAAACATGGCGCAGGAAAGGTGAAAGGTGTGATGCGGGACGCAGCAAAGCAGAGACGGGGATCATTCCCGGCCTGCCGGCGTGCGCCTCAGAAGGCACGTTTCACGATTTCGTCGTTTCCTTGCGGACTTCGGCGTCGATGGTCTGCCCGGTCGACGGGGGAATTTCAGCAGCCTTGTCCTCGGCGCCCTTCATGCCTTCCTTGAAGCCCTTCACAGCGCCGCCCAGATCGGAGCCGACATTGCGCAGCTTCTTGGTGCCGAAAATCAGGACTACGACCACCAACACAATCAACCAGTGCCAGATGCTGAATGAACCCATAACACACTCCTGTTGAGCCGCTCAGATGAGCGGGGGTTTGCATTTCTTTACGGAAAATACTATTTGCGTGAAGCCTTCTCGGCGATACCGGACAACCCTTCGCGGCGCTGTAACTCAGCCAGCACGTCTTCAGGCCCCACGCCATGCCAAGCCAGCAGGACCATCGTGTGAAACCAGAGGTCCGCCGTTTCGCGGATGACATGCAGTTTATCACCCTCCTTCGAGGCCAGCAGGGTCTCTGTCGCCTCTTCCAGCACTTTGCGCAGGATGGCGTCCTCCCCCTTGGCCATCAGGCTGGCGACGTATGAGCTGCCGGCGTCCGCGCCTTTGCGCGCCGCAATGGTCTCGCCCAGCTTCAGCAATATGTCTTTGTCTGCCATGTTGTTCAATCCGTCATTTGCCGTAAATCGACTGCGGATCCTTCAATACCGGATCGGTTTCGACCCAGTTGCCGTCTCGCAATTCCAGGAAAAAACAGCTGTGCCGCCCGGTGTGGCAGGCAATGCCGCCGACCTGCTCCACCTCGAACAGCACCACGTCCTGATCACAGTCGGTGCGTATCGCGAGCACTTTCTGCACATGCCCCGACTCCTCACCCTTGTGCCACAGCTTCTTGCGCGAGCGCGACCAGTAATGCGCCTCGAGGGTTTCCGCCGTGCGTTGCAGGGCCTCGCGGTTCGCCCAGGCCACTGTCAGCACGCGGCCGGAGGCAGCCTCCTGCGTCACCACCGGGATCAACCCGTCAGCGCTCCAGTTTATGCGGTTCAGCCAGTCGGAATCCATGGTCTCGGACGCATCCCGGAGGATGCCTCGATGAAATTTATAACTTATTGATTTTAATAAATTATTTTAACGACTACAAGCGGACTTCAATGCCGCGCTTCGCCATATGTTCTTTCGCCTGGCGCACGGTGTATTCACCGTAATGAAAAATGCTCGCCGCCAGAACCGCGTCGGCGCCGCCAATGGTGACGCCCTCTGCCAGATGGTCGAGGTTACCGACACCGCCGCTGGCGATGATTGGAATATCCAGCGCCGATGAAAAAGCGTGAGTCAGCTCGAGGTCAAACCCCACCTTCGTGCCGTCGCGATCCATGCTGGTCAGCAGGATTTCTCCGGCGCCCATCGCCTGCATTTTTTTGCCCCACTCCACCGCTTCGAGACCCGTCGCCTTGCGGCCGCCATGGGTAAACACCTCCCAGCGCAAGGGGCCGTTGCCGGGAACACGTTTGGCATCCACCGCGACAACGATGCACTGCGAGCCGTAACGGCCGCTGGCATCGGCAACGAGCTGCGGATTCTGCACCGCGGAGGTGTTGATGCTGACCTTGTCCGCGCCGGCATTAAGCAGGCGCCGTACATCATCGACCGCGCGCACGCCGCCGCCGACAGTCAGTGGAATGAACACCTGCGCCGCCACGGCTTCGATGATGCTGAGGATCAGCCCGCGGTCGTCGCTGCTGGCAGTGATGTCGAGAAAAGTCAGTTCGTCGGCGCCCTGATCGTCATACCGCTTTGCGATCTCCACCGGATCACCGGCATCTTTCAGCTCGACAAAATTGACGCCCTTGACCACGCGCCCGGCGGTGACGTCGAGACAGGGAATGATGCGTTTGGCGAGGCCCATGAGAACTGCCGTTCAGCGCGCGGGAACGCCGTGCGCAGTGCGGCTCAGCCTTTCTTGCCCAGTTCGTCGGCGAGCTTCTGCGCTTCGCCGAAGTTCAGCGTGCCTTCGTAAACAGCACGTCCGGTTATGGCACCCATGATGCCCTCGGATTCGACGGCGCAGAGTTTCTCGACGTCCTTGAGATCGGTGATCCCGCCGCTGGCGATCACTGGCACTGTGAGCTGGCGCGCCAGACTGACCGTCGCATCAATGTTGACGCCGGTGAGCATGCCGTCGCGGCCGATGTCGGTGTAGATCACCGCCTCGACGCCATAGTCCTGGAACTTTTTTGCGAGATCGACAACATCATGCCCGGTCATTTTCGACCAGCCGTCGACGGCAACCTTGCCGTCCTTGGCATCGAGCGCAACGATGATGTGGCCCTGGAATGCAGTGCAGGCGTCCTGCAGGAAACCCGGGGTCTTCACCGCGGCGGTGCCAATGATGATGTAGCTGATGCCGGCATCGATATAGGCCTCGATGGTGTCGAGGTCGCGGATGCCGCCGCCCAACTGAATCGGCAGTTCGGTACCGAGAGACTTGACGATGCTGCGGATCGCCGCTTCGTTCTTCGGCTTGCCGGCAACGGCACCGTTGAGGTCAACAACATGCAGGCGGCGCGCGCCCTGTGCCAGCCATTGTTTGGCCATGGCACCGGGGTCTTCAGAAAAAATCGTGGCATCGTTCATGTCGCCCTGTTTCAGGCGCACGCACTTGCCGTCCTTCAAATCGATGGCAGGAATGATCAGCATGGAATTAAACGAGTTGCGAAGCCGGGTTTGGTCAGATGAGTGGGCGACGGAAAAACCGGATCAGGGTGTCATCTGCAAATGCATTGGAATGATCGGAATAATACTACAGCGCCTGCGGTTGCCACGCCACAAAGTTTGCCAGCAATTGCAGTCCGGCCGCGTGGCTTTTCTCCGGATGGAACTGCACCGCGAACAGATTGCCGCGCGCCGCCGCGCAGGCAAAACGGAAAGGATAGGCACTCCAACCGGCGATCTGTGAGGAATCCGCGGGCTCCGGGTAGTAGCTGTGGACAAAATAAAAGCGGCTGCGATCCGGAATGCCCGCCCACATCGGGTGTTGGATCGCCTGCTCGACCTCGTTCCAGCCCATATGCGGCACCTTGAGCTTTTCGCCTTTCGCTCCGACCATCCGCGCCTGCGGGAATCGTCGCACCACGCCGGGCAGCAGGCCGAGGCCGGGCGTATCGCCCTCCTCGCTGTGCTCAAACAGCATCTGCAGGCCGATGCAGATGCCGAGGAAGGGTTTGCTGCGCGACGCTTCAATCAGCGCCGGGCGCAGGCCGCGCGACTCCATTTCGCGCATGCAATCAGGCATCGCGCCCTGACCGGGGAACACCACTCGACCTGCAGCCGCGACTTCCTCAGGGTTGCTGGTGACCACGACCTTGCGGCCGGGCGCGACGTGTTCAATGGCCTTGGACACGGAGCGCAGATTGCCCATGCCGTAGTCAATGACTGCAATATCGATGGTCATCGGGAGCGTCAACAATTCGGATGATGAAACCGGGGCGCGAGAGCCGCCGCGGAAAGCCTATAACTTTCCTTTGGTCGACGGCACACCCTTGACCCGCGGGTCGAGTTCCACTGCCATGCGCAGCGCACGTCCGAAGGCCTTGAACAGCGTCTCCACCTGATGGTGCGCGTTGACGCCCTTCAGGTTATCGAGATGCAGCGTCACCAGTGCGTGGTTGACGAAGCCCTGAAAAAACTCGCGCACCAGGTCGACATCGAAATCGCCGACACGCGCGCGGGTGAACTTGCCGCTCATCTCCAGACCGGGACGACCGGACAGGTCGATCACCACGCGCGACAGCGCCTCGTCCAGCGGCACATAGGCGTGTCCGTAACGGCGCACGCCCCTCTTGTCGCCGATCGCTTTGGCAAAAGCCTGGCCCAGCGTGATGCCGATGTCTTCAACAGTGTGGTGGGCGTCGATATGCAGATCACCCTTGGCCTTGACCTCGAGATCGACCAGTCCGTGACGTGCAATCTGGTCAAGCATGTGGTCGAGGAAAGGGATGCCGCTCGCGAGTTTCGCGCGGCCGCTGCCGTCGAGATTCAGCTTGACGCTGATCTGCGTTTCCTGGGTGTCGCGGTTGATCTGCGCTTGCCTTGCCATGATTGCCCGTGGATCTCGGTAACTTGTTGATTACAGAGTATAAACGAATTCGCGTCGAGCCGCCGCCGCTTTACGCCGGCTTGAGGATTTCACGCAGTGCCTCTACCAGCCCGGCACACTGCTCGTCAGTGCCGACGGTGATGCGCATGAACTCGGCAATACGCACCGGTTTGCGGAAATGGCGGACGATGATGCTGCGTTCACGCAGCTTCGCCGCGATTTCGCCGCCGTCGCGACCCGGCACGCGCGCAAACAGGAAATTGGCCGCCGAGGGCAACACCTCGAACCCCAGCGTCTGCAGCTCCTGCACCAGCTTTTTCTTGGTGACGATGACCTTGCCGCACATCGCCTTGAAATAGGCGTCGTCTTCAATCGCTGCCGCGGCGCCGGCCTGCGCAAAACGGTCCAGCGGATAGGAATTGAAACTGTCCTTGACCCGGTTCAGCGCCTCGATCAGGTCGGGATGGCCGATGGCGTAACCCACGCGCAAGCCGGCCAGCGCCCGCGACTTCGACAGCGTGTGCGTGACCAGCAATTGCGGATAACGCTGCACCAGCGGCACCACCGACTCGCCGCCGAAATCGACATAGGCCTCGTCAATGACCACCACCGAGCCGGTATTGGCGCGCAGCAGCCGATCGATCTCGGCCACCGGTAC
>JBILYA010000119.1:0-6500 GCA_044378065.1 Burkholderiales bacterium
TGCCGGCCAGTTCCTTCACCGACTTGATCCCGGATTTCTCCAGTGCGACAAAATGAAACGGCGTGTCGTACATCGGAAACATCGCGCGGATGTTGCTGAACTTCTGCCCCTTGGTCCAGTCGCCCTTGCCTTCCCAGGCCTGCAGCGCGACGCCCATCGTGGTCATTCCGAAATCAATCTGCTTGGAGTCCGCCAGGATGATGTTCTGGTTGGGCCCCTGGGTCTGCTGCGTGCTGATGTTGGTACCGATTTTTTCGTTGACCAGACTGGCCCAGACCTGACCATAAACGAAATAGGTGCCGCCGACGGACGCCGTGCCGAGCGTCAGGTTGGTCGGCCACTTGGGATTGGGTTTGGCCTGCGCATAAGCGCCGCTTGCGATGGAAAAACTTGCTGCAACAGCCACTGCCAGCGTCAATAACCGGGTGATCCGCATGGAACTTCCTCCTCGCTTGGAACGTTAAAGGAGCCGGCAGGTTCCGCTGCTGTCAGCGCGGGATTTTTATTTCCGGCAACGAACGGATTTAGGTTAACAAAGCCCCCCGCCTTTGGCAAACCAAGGTCGGGATTGAGGTCAAAGCGCCTTTTTTCTTGTTATTCGTCGCGCCAGACCGGTAGCCACCCCCGTCTCCGCGCACCGGACTGGAAACGCTCATCCACACCCAGTCCCGGTACCGCCACGAGCGCATCATCCAGATACAGCATGGGCAGTCGCTCACGTTTCCAGGGCGGGAAGCCAGCCTCCCGCAACAGATTGCGCACGGTACGGCGTGGTCCTTCACTCACCAACCGCAGCTCCTCGCCGCCGCCGCGAACACGAACACTCATCGATTGCCGCATCCACTTCGCAGCAATGCCCGCCCCATCGCAAGGCTCGAAGCGCAGAACTCCGCCCAACCGGGGCAGTTGAACAGCCTTGGTGCCGCAGAACGGGAGTGCAAAATCCGGCTTGAGTAAAGGCAGATGCCGGACAATGTACAAAGCACCACGGAAGCGTCTTAACTCGACATCGCCAATATTCACGCATACCCGTGCGTCCTCGCGTGCCACAAAGGCCTGACGCAACACCTCTTCCAGCCGCACTGCTTCCGGCATGGTCACATCATTACATCGTAAAAAATAGCGCAGCGCATTACGTGCGCGGTGGGTCGGTAATTTCCGCAGCGCGGAAATCTGAACACAGCCCCCCGCCAAATCATCGCCAATATCCTGCGCGGCCAGCGCATCCAGCAAATCGGATGCCTCCGCCTGCAAACGGGCAGCGCGGGTCAGCACGGCAACTGCACCCGAAACCCTGGTCCCGATCAGCGGCAGCACATCAAGGCGCACAAAATTGCGAAGATATGAGCGATCCTGGTTGCTGTCGTCCTCAATCCAGACCAGCCGGTGATGGCGGGCATAAGCCTCAATGGTGCTGCGCGGCGTGTCGAGCAATGGCCGCCAGATTAATGGCGCGCCGGATCTGTAAACAGGCATGCCGGCCAAACCGCGCGGCCCGGCGCCCCGCAGCAACTGCAACAACACCGTCTCGGCCTGGTCATCCCGATTGTGGGCCAGCGCAATCACTTCCGATTTGCTGACTGAAAATACGCCATAACGGGCATCACGGGCTGCAGCTTCCGTGCTGTTACCGCGCTTCACGTCCACCTTAGCGACTTTCAGCCGGACGCCCAATTCGCGGCAATAGCGGCGGCACTGCGCAGCCCAAGAACCGGCGTGAACACTGATCTGGTGATTGACGTGAATGGCCGAAAGGCGTTGCGGCGAAATGCGCAGGCCCCGGCGAAGGAGATGCAGCAGAACAACGGAATCAATGCCGCCGCTAAGGCCGACAGCAATACGGCATTTGTGGTCCAGACCGCTTGCCTGCAGCGACGCGGACACCTTCCGGAGCAGCGCGTCTTTCATGACAGGCTGCGGATGCGCGGCCACATGGAATCAGTGCCGCTCAGCGGCCTTCCGCTTCCTTGAACTGGCCATAACCCATCAGCCGTTCGAAGCGCGACTCTGCCAGCTTGTCAGTGGGCAGCTCACGCAACTGCCGCCAGCTCTCCTGCAAGGCTTTTTTCATCGACTGCATCATCGCGTCATGGTCGCGGTGTGCGCCGCCCAGCGGTTCGGGCACGATCTTGTCGATCAGGCCGAGGGTTTTCAGACGGCTTGCCGTAATGCCCAGGGTTTCAGCGGCATCGGCTGCGCGATCTGCACTTTTCCACAGAATCGATGCGCAACCCTCCGGCGAAATCACCGAATAGGTTGAATACTGCAGCATCAGCGTCACATCACCGACAGCAATCGCCAGCGCACCCCCGGATCCGCCCTCCCCGATCACCGAACAGATCACCGGCACTTTCAGCGCAGCCATTTCAAACAGATTGCGGCCGATCGCCTCCGACTGGCCGCGCTCTTCAGCGCCGACGCCGGGATAGGCGCCCGGCGTGTCGATGAACGTGAATACAGGGATATTGAATTTTTCAGCCAATCGCATCAGTCGCAGCGCCTTGCGATAACCTTCGGGCCGCGGCATGCCGAAATTGCGGAGAATCTTTTCCTTGGTATCGCGGCCCTTCTGGTGCCCCATCACCACCACCGACTGTCCGCCGAAACGGGCCAGACCGCCGACGATTGCCGGATCATCGGCATAGGACCGGTCACCATGAAGCTCTTCAAAATCGGTGAACAGGCTATTGATGTAATCCAGGGTATACGGCCGCTGCGGGTGTCTTGCTACCTGCGAAATCTGCCAGGACGTCAGCTTGGCGTAGATGTCCTTGGTCAGGGTCAGGCTTTTTTTCTGCAACCGGGAAATTTCTTCCGAAATATCCAGTGCCGAATCGTCCTGCACAAAGCGCAACTCTTCGATCTTGGTTTCCAGATCGGCGATCGGCTGCTCGAAATCGAGGAAAGTCGTTTTCATAGGGCGGAATAATACAGGATGAGCACTACGGAGTGCAGCCACAGAAAAATGCGCTGGCACGCAGCCGTCAATCGTGACGCCGCTTCAATCCCTTGGCATCACGCTGCATCAGTGCGGCAGCAACTGCCAGTAGCACAGCATCCAGCCAGAACACCGGCACCATGCCAAGCGCCGTAGACAGCGTTCCGAATACCAAGGGCACCAGCACCTCAGTCCCCTTGTTGACCATTTGGCGTAACCCCATGGCCTCCCCTGACCGCCCGTCCGGCGCACGGTTGTAGGCCAGCATCATCGACAGCGGACTGCCGCAGCCGAGACCCACGCCCATGACGAAGGAAATCAGGAACAACGCGGCAAAGCCGGTAACAAAGGGAAACACCAGGCAGACCGCCGTCGCCAGCAGCAACGACCCGGCCAGCACCCTCTCTTCGCTGAAGCGCTTCACCAGATGCGGCATCAGCGAGCGCACGATCAGCAACGCGAAGCCGAAAGCGCCGAGGATCATGCCGATTTCCGAGGCGCTCAGCCCGATGCGGTGGCCATAGATCGGCAACAGCAGGTTATAAAGCTCGAGACCGGTTTCGATGATTCCCGCCGTAATCAGTGCGCGGCGCAGCGGCGGATTGCGAAGAAGATCGCCGACGCGATGCTTCGCCTTCTCTTCCTTGTCCAGCTTCGTGTGTGTGGTTTTCGGCAGCCAACCCGCCCACAGTCCGAGCAACAACACCGGAATCACCGGCATTGCCGCGAGAACCGCGAAGGTCGCACGATGACCGATCGCATCAATCAGGAAACCCGCAGAGGTCGGACCGAGCAGCGCGGTCATGCCAATGCCCAGGCTGAACCAGCTGTAATTGCGGGTGCGTTCCATGCCTTCGGCCATGGCACCGATCAGGTGCTGCACTGACACGGTATAAAAAATGTAGCAGCAGCCGATCAATGCCGCGGCCACATAAAGCACCTCAAGCCGCTGCCAGATAAACGGGAGTGCCAGACCCGCGAATAATCCAATCGAACCGAGCAGCATGGGTTTACGAAAACCAATGCGGTCGGAAACCTTACCCGCATAGACCGAGATCAGCAGCGGAAACAGCGCATAGGTTGAAAAAATCATGCCGACGAAAAATTCGTTGGCCCCCAACTCCAGCGCTGACAGCGACATCAGCACCTTGCTGCCCTTATAGGCCGTGTGCGTCAGGATACTGAGCAGGACAATGCGGAATATGGACGGGATCGTCATGTATCAGTACCGAACGGACGCATAGTGCTTGCGCCCGGCGCTGTCGGTCGAAAACCGCGTCACGGAATAAAAATTTTCTTGTTGAGGGAAAGCCGGGACGTGTATTTTAACGCATCGTCACTTCACGCCCACCGGAGTCATTCCATGAAACTGCAGAACATCGGCATCGTCAGCCCAGGCGACATGGGTCAGGCTGTCGCCCAGACCCTCAAAACCAGCGGCTTCACCGTACATACCGCGCTGGAAGGCCGTAGCGCACGCACCCGCGCGCTGGCCGCTGAAGCCGGACTCATTGACTGCGGCACGATGGAAAACCTCGTCATGACCTGCGACGCTCTGCTGTCGATACTCAACCCTGCTGCCGCCGTGGACAATGCGCGCGCCGCAGCGGCAGCGATGAAAGCAACCGGCAAACGCTGCCTGTTTGTTGACTGTAACGCTGTCTCACCGCGAACCGCACAGGAAATTGACGACATCATCCGCGAAGCCGGTGGTGACTGCATTGATGCCGGCATCATCGGCCCGCCGCCGCGCGGCAAGGCCAGCATGCGCATGTATGTTTCGGGGCCGAAAGCCGCGCTGCTGTCACCACTCACTGGCGGCGGCATTCATGTGCGCGTGATGAGCGAACGCATCGGCGACGCCTCGGCAATCAAGATGTGTTACGCCTCCTACACCAAGGGAGCGGTCGCACTCGGTGTTGAAATGATGATGGCCGCACGCCGCCTCGGCGTCGATGAAGCGCTTGATCGTGAACTGCAGGAAAGCGCCGCAGAGAACCGACAGTGGATCCTCAGCCGTTCCACGAGCATGCCGCCCAAGGCTTACCGCTGGGTGCCGGAGATGCTGGAAATCGCCAAAACCTTTGAGGACGCCAAAATGACACCGCGCATCCTCCTCGGCGCCGCCGACATGTACGAAATGATCGCGCAAACACCGCTGGGTAAGGAATCGCCGGAAGAAGCCCGCAAGCTCGGACGTGACGGCCAGTCCATTATCAACAATCTGGCGGACTGAAACCGCTATACGCGATAAATGGAACGCCGGTCCCGCCGGAAGGAAATCACGGTCCGGCCGCCCAACGCACTGCTGTAACCCGGCCGGATTTCGCCATTGCCCTCGAGCAATATTTCACGGCGCATCAGATGGATCTCTTCACCGTTTTCCCTGGTGATGAAAGTACCATTGATGCTGTGATCGACCAGGTAAAACTGGGTGCGCTCGACGCGGATAGTGGCATGGCGGCGTGACACCACGGCATCGGGAATCACCAGTTCACAGGAAACATCCCGACCGATGGTCAGTATCGGGTGCCAGTGGTCCAGCCGGCTTTCCTTTGCATCCAGAGTCAGCACCAGGCTGCCGGCATCCTCGGGGATCAAACGGTAAATGTGCGGATTGATCAGGGTGCGATTGACCAGATCATCGCGCCACTGCACTTCACAGACGGCAGTTTTTGCCAGTGTCGTTTTCAGAATCGCGTCAAAAACAGGCCAAGTCGCCTCGCGACGCCCCGCATCCAGTTGCTGCAGTGTCGTTTCCGCGATCAGGATCTGATCAGGATTCGCGGCATCGGCGAGGTAAGCCGCCACATTGACCGTATCGCCGTAAACATCGTCGCCACCGACAACCACTGGACCGGTATGCAATCCGATGCGGATCTGCATGTTGCGTCCGCCAAGGTGCAGTGCAGTGATTGCCTTCTGCATATCGACAGCTGCGTCCACAGCACTGTCCGCATCGGGAAACAGGCACATCACCGCATCGCCCAGCGTTTTGACCAGACGGCCATGGTGACGCGGCAGCACATCCTTCATCGCGGCAATGCAGATATTGATGATTTTCAGCGCCTCAATATCGCCATGAAGGCGATACAAGGCCGTGCTCTCCACGATATCAGCAAACAGAACCGCGAGATCGTCACTTTGGCTGTTAGACATGTCTGATCGTTACCAACCGCAAGAGGCGGTCATTGACTCTGAATACCGTACGACGGGCGCCGGCAGCTGAAAATTTTAATACTCCATCAATACTTTACGCCACAAAGCGCCCCTAAGGCAAAGCGCGGCCGCGTCGACAAATCAGCGGCAAAGCTTCACAATCATCAGACTCCCAATGAAGGAAACGAGCCATGAGCACCGCATCCGATACCAAGAACATGGCACTGTTCTGCGACTTCGAAAACGTCGCACTGGGCGTGCGCGAAGCGAAGTTTTCCGAATTCGACATCAAAAAAGTTCTCGAACGCCTGCTATTGAAGGGCGACATCGTCGTCAAAAAAGCCTACTGCGACTGGGAGCGGTACAAGGATTTCAAGAAACCTATGCACGAAGCAGCCTTTGA
>JBILYA010000120.1:0-6495 GCA_044378065.1 Burkholderiales bacterium
GCCTTTGTCCATAGACGCTCTCCCCGATGGCGGATTGTAAGGCAGTGCTGCGGTTGCGCGGCTTTGCAACGGCGCCTTTTGCGGATACATTCAGTCCATCCCCGGTCACAAAAAAAGCCGCTTTGTCCATAATCGATAAAAACAGGATCGGCCAGCATATTCACCGGTCGTTGCACGCCACCACCATCCGCAAGGCGATGGTGATGCGTTTTGTCGGGCTGATTGCATTCGCATTTCTGATACTCGCGGTGGCGTTGTATTTCCTGGTTGTCGTGCCGGTGGCGCGCGAGACTGCCTCCGACGAACTGGCCCATACGGCAGATAAAGTTCAAGGTCGCGTTGAATCCGTGGTCAACAATACGGAAGAAATCGCCTGGATAGAACGGGAATGGGCCCGTACCGGCCAGATCAAATTCGGTGACTATCAGGGTTTCGCGCAGCTGATGATGCCGATCCTGCACAAAAGTGCCACCATCGATTCGGTATTGTTTGCCGATGACAGTGGCCGGGAAATGATGCTGTTGCGTCAGCAGAAGGGGCTGTGGCGGATTCGCATCACCGATAAGCAGGCCTGGGGCAAGCGACAGAAGGTATTGATGTGGCATGGCACCAGAGGGGTGCAGTCGGAAGAGTGGATCGAGAGCGATTATGATCCGCGCACCCGGCCCTGGCATGCCGGCGCCATGGCTCTGATCAGTGATGAGGCGGTGCACTGGACCGAGCCTTATATCTTTTTCTCGACCAAGGCGCCGGGCATTACGGCCTCGGTGCGCCTCAGTAACGCTGCCGGGGGCGCCAGTTATGTGCTGGCTTTGGACAATAGCCTGATCGATCTGTCCCGTATAACCACGTCGATGAAAATCGGCGAACGCGGCCGCATGTCACTGCTGACGCCCGATGGTCGCATTGTTGGTTTACCCAAACACCCGCTGGTGCAGAACGACGATGACATCCGCAAATTCGTGCTCAAGCGGCCGGCGGATGCCGGTTTCAGTCATCTGGCCGGTGCCTGGGCCTTGTGGGAATCATCGGACCGGCCTTACAACAAGCCGATTCCATTGACGCTCGACGGCGAGGAATGGCTGGCGACATTTGTTCCGGTACGACTCGGCCAGCAGGATATGGTGATCGTGGCGGCAGCGCCCACCCGTGACTTCCTGCCTGAATGGCTGCGCAATGCCGTCCTGTTGCTGGGCGGACTGCTCGCCGGTGTGCTGGCGGTTGCCGCGGCTTCGGCGGTGCTGATTGCGCGCCAGTTCAGCGCGCCGCTGGAAGCGCTGGCGTTGACCAGCGGTCGTCTTGCCGCGATGAATCTCGATGAACCGGTGCAGACACGGTCATCGCTGACGGAGTTGCGTGATCTGGCCGACGCACAGGAACGCATGCGTGTGAAGTTGCGCGAATCCATGAGTTCCCTGGAGCGCAGTAATCAGGAGCTGGAGTTGCGGGTGGAGCAGCGCACGCGCGACCTTGCCGAGCGTGAGGCCTATTTCCGCGCGATATTCGAGCACACAGCGGTCGGGATCATTGCGCGCGACCTGCAACGCAAGGTACTGGGCGTCAACAGTGCTTATGAAAGGCTGCTGGGCTATACGCGCGATGAAATTGAGGGGGTGCCGTTTGAGCGGTTGATGGATTCGGAACATCTGGAGTTCCTGGAGAAGATGCAGCTGAAGCTCAGGAGCGGTGAGGTGTCGAGCTACTCTGCTGAGCGCTGCTACCGGCGCAAGGACGGCACTTTGCTGTGGGCCGACGTCATTACCAGTTCGATCCGCGACGAAAATGGTCAGGTGGTCGCGCTGGCGACGATGATCAACGACATTTCTGAGCGCAAGGCCGCTGAGCAGGCGATGCGCGAAGCCAAGCAAATTGCCGAGGAGGCAACACGCTCGAAGTCGATGTTCCTCGCCAACATGAGTCACGAGATCCGTACGCCGATGAATGCAGTGATCGGCATGTCGCACCTTGCGCTGAAGACCGAACTCAACCCGCGCCAGCGCGACTACGTGCAGAAGATCCACAATTCCGGCACGGCGCTGCTCGGCATCATCAATGACATTCTGGATTTCTCCAAGATCGAAGCGGGAAAGCTCGACATGGAATCCGTTTCCTTTGATCTGGAAGAGGTGCTGGGCAGCGTATCGACGATGATCGGGCAGAAGGTCTTCGACAAGGGTCTGGAGCTGCTGTTCGACGCCGGCGCTGATGTGCCGCTGCGGCTGGTGGGCGACCCGCTGCGGGTCGGGCAGATCCTGGTCAATCTGGTCAGCAACTCGGTCAAGTTCACCGAGGAGGGCGAAGTGCATCTGCGCGTGGAGCGGGCGGAGCAGCAGGGTGAGCGCGTCAAACTGAAATTCTCGGTACGCGATACCGGTATCGGTATGACGCCGGAGCAGTCGGCAAGACTGTTCAAGCCATTCACGCAGGCGGACGGATCCACAACACGCAAGTACGGCGGCACCGGACTGGGACTGACGATCTGCAAGCGCCTCACTGAAATGATGGGCGGCACGATCTGGGTCGAGAGCGAGCCCGGACGCGGCAGCACCTTCTGTTTTACCGCGTGGTTCGGCCTCGGGGTTGAAGGCAAGCGGCGCAAGGTGGTGCCGGAGGAATTGAACGGCGCCCGCGTGCTGGTCGTGGATGACAATCCGGGTGCGCGCGAAGTGCTGTCCGACCAGTTGTCGGCGCTGCCCTTCGTGGTGGATCAGGTGGCCTCCGGTGCGGAGGCGGTGGCTGCGGTGCGTGATGCGCCGGCGCCTTACCGCATCGTGTTCATGGACTGGAAGATGCCGGGCATGAGCGGTATCGAAGCCGGGTGCGCGATCAAGGCGCTGCCGTCGCCGCCGGCGATCATCATGGTCACGGCCTTCGGGCGCGACGATGTGCGGCACGAGGCGGAGCAGGCGCAACTCGACGGATTCCTGGTCAAGCCGGTCGGCACCTCGGCGCTGCTCGACGCCATCATGATGGTGTTTGCGCCGGAGGCGCATGAGGCGATGGTTGCCGGGCTGCATTCAGCCGGCCATAACCTGTCGGGCGCGCATCTGTTGCTGGCGGAAGATAATGAAATCAATCAGCAGATTGCCGTCGAACTGCTGGAGGGCGCCGGCGCAACGGTTGTGGTGGCGAATGACGGACGCGAAGCGATGCAGAAATTTCTTGCAGAGCCGGCGGGCAGCTTCGATATCGTTCTTACCGATCTGCAGATGCCGGAAATGGATGGTTACGAAGTGGTGCGGCAGATCCGTGCCGATGCCGTGCGCGGCAAGGTGCCGGTGATCGCAATGACCGCACATGCGATGGCGGAAGAGCGCGAACGTTGTATGGCTGCGGGCATGAACGACCACATCACCAAGCCGATCGATCCCGATGTGATGTTCGCCACTTTATTGCGCTGGCTGCCGAAGCGGGACGACGGCGCCGCTGCTCCCCTGCGTACGAATGCCGTCGATGCCGAGCCGGCGCTGACGATTGCGGGCATCGATACGGTAAGCGGGCTGAAGCGGGTGGCGGGTAACCATGCGCTGTATCGCCGGCTGCTGGATAAATATGTCGAAGGTCAGGCCGGGGCACCGGAGGCGCTGCGTGCGGCGCTGGCGGGCGGCGACCGTGCAACGGCGGAGCGGATCGCGCATACCGCGAAAGGGGTTTCGGGCAATATCGGGGCCGATCAGCCGCAGCAGTCGGCAGCCGTGCTGGAGCAGGCGATACGTGAAGGGCGGGAAACGACAGCGATGCTTGAGGATTTTGCCGCGGCGATTGCCGCTGCTGTCGCCGCCGTTAGCGGTTCGGCCGGCGCGGCGGCACCTACAACTGCATCAGGTCCGGTCGATGCGGCTGCAGCGCAGGCGGCGATATCGAAACTGGCTGCATTGCTCGCCGACTCGGACGGTGATGCCGGCGATTGTTATGCCGAACATGCCGGTTTGCTGCACGCTGTGCTGGGCGGCGATGCGGCCGACAGCATCGGTCGTGCAGTCAATGATTTTGATTTTGAGACGGCACTGACAAAACTGCGCGCCGCCGCTGCAGGCAAACACTTTACGACCGGGGGAAACTGACCATGGCCGAAGCACTGGATTTCACCGACAAGAAGTCGGTACTGATCGTTGACGACACGCCCGAAAACCTGACACTGATGAACGGGCTGCTCAAGGACATCTACAAGACCAAGATCGCCAACAACGGCGAACGTGCGCTGAAGATTGCGGCGACCCATCCCTTGCCCGACCTGGTTCTGCTCGACATCATGATGCCCGGCATCGACGGTTATGAAGTGTGCCGCCAGTTGAAGGCCGATCCGCTGACTGCGGAGATCCCGGTGATTTTTCTGACGGCGAAAACCCAGATCGAAGACGAGCAGATGGGTTTTGATGTCGGCTGCGTCGATTACATCACCAAGCCGATCAGCCCGCCGATCGTGCTGGCGCGGGTGAAAACGCATCTGCTTATGAAGGATGTCCGCGATTTTCTGCGCGACCAGAACACCTTTCTTGAGAATGAAGTCGAGCGTCGCACCAAGGAAGTCCAGGTGGTCCAGGACGTGACCATCATGGCGATGGCCTCGCTGGCGGAAACGCGCGACAACGAGACCGGCAACCATATTCGCCGCACCCAGCGTTATGTCCGCGTGCTGGCCGAAAAACTGAAAAGCCACGGCAAATTCGCTGCCTATCTGTCGGATTCGATGATCGAGCAGCTCTACAAATCGGCCCCGCTGCATGACATCGGCAAGGTCGGGATTCCCGACCACATCCTGCTCAAGCCGGGAAGGCTGACGCCGGAAGAGTTCGAGATCATGAAAACCCACACCACGCTGGGACGTGACGCGATTCTGGCTGCCGAGAAGCTGATCGACACGCCGAGTTCTTTCCTGGAAATCGCCCGTGAAATTGCCTACAGCCATCAGGAAAAATGGGACGGCTCGGGTTATCCTCAGGGCCTGTGCGGGGAGCAGATTGCGGTTTCGGCGCGGTTGATGGCGGTGGCGGATGTGTATGACGCGCTGATCAGTGCCCGGCCGTACAAAAAACCGTTTACCCACGACGCGGCGGTGGAGCTGATCACCAAGGGCGCAAACGCGCACTTTGATCCGGATGTGGTGGCGGCCTTTGTCGAACTGGCCGGTGAATTCAAGGCGATTGCGGATGAACTGAAGGATGCTGCTGTCGCCGCATAGATTCTGTAACTCAATGTTTTAATTAAAGTTTTCAAGAACAATCAAAACACCAAGGAGAGGTTGCATGACGACGAGCCATACGCGGCACTGCTGTGACGAAGGTCTGATTTTCACCGGTTGCAGCATGACCAACACCGCGGCAACGCCGGCCGGCGGTCGCCGCCGTCAGGTCATTGTTGGCGGCAAGCGGGTCAAGACCATCGACGTGCACGCGCACTGCGTGGTGGCCGAAGCGCTGGCGCTGCTGGGCCAGACGGTGGAAGAACAGCGCGGCCCGGGTATCGGCGACGTCGGCTCGCGCCGGATTGCCGAGATGGACGAGCAGGGTATCGACATCGAGGCACTGAGCATCAACCCGCTCTGGTACAAGGCCGAGCGCGATCTCGCCGCCGAAGTGGTGCGCATCCAGAATGAAAAACTCGCCGAATGGTGCGGTACCTATCCCGACCGCTTCGTCGCCTACGCCTCGGTGGCGCTGCAGTATCCCGAACTGGCTGCCGAGCAACTCGAGCATGCGGTGAAAAAACTCGGTTTGCGCGGTGCCGCGGTCGGTACCAGCATCCCGGGCAAGGAGTTTTCCGATCCCTATCTGCACCCGTTCTGGAAAAAGGCGGAAGAGCTGGGCGTGCTGATTTTCATCCATCCGCGCAGCACGCCGGAGCTGGAGCCGCGTTTCGGCGGCAACGGCTGGCTGTCGAACACCATCGGCAATCCGCTCGACACCACGATTGCGCTGTCGCACCTGATTTTTGACGGCACGCTGGACCGTTTCCCCGGCCTGAAGATCTGTTCAGCCCACGGTGGCGGCTACCTGCCCTCGTATGCGCCGCGTTCGGACAACAGCCTGCGCGTCGCCCCCGAGATGGACACCGGCGTCAAGCTGAAGAAGAAGCCGACCGAATACCTGCGCGACATGTACTACGACACGCTGGTGTTCACCGACGAGGCGCTGCGCCACCTCGCGCACGAAGTCGGTTACGACAAGCTGGTGATCGGCACCGACCACCCGATTCCCTGGCAGGCGGATTCGGTGAACCACATTCTCAATGCCACGGGCTTTACCGACGACCAGAAGCGCGCGATGTTGAGCGAGACTGCAGCGAAGCTGCTGGGCATCAAACTCTAAGTCCAAGCAGAATTCCAAAGGAGGGTTAGGTATGGATGGCAAAAAAGTGGAACGCAAAACAGCGGGTGATTTTCCACCGGAAGTGCTGAAACTGTTTGATGGTTACGTGCATGGCCGTCTCGACCGGCGCGAGTTTCTCGACCGCGCCGCGAAGTTTGCGGTCGGCGCCTTTACCGCTACCGCGATG
>JBILYA010000121.1:0-6484 GCA_044378065.1 Burkholderiales bacterium
ACTGTCCACTGTAAAACTGTAATTCCAGGGTGCCGCCGCGGGCGCGGCGAGGCACCGGCACGATTCATCACCGCGTCCTACCCACCGGCTGAGTACCTCATGCAAACCGAAAGCTTTATCCCGGGCAAGGATGCCTCGCTCGAATCCACCATCGCCACCATGCAGGCCAAGCTGGCGGCCCGCGGCTTCCATCTCGACGAATCCTCATGGCTCAATCCTGTTGAATCCATCTGGTCGGTCCATGTGCGTGACCGCGAATGCCCGATGCTGTTCGCCAACGGCAAGGGCGCGACCCAGCTCGCCGCACGCGCCAGCGCACTGGGTGAATTTTTCGAACGCCTGGGCACCCATTATTTCTGGACCCACTTCCATCTCGGCGCAACACGCGCCAATGCGCCCTTCGTGCATTACCCGCAGGAGCGCTGGTTTGCGCCGACGGATGACGGCCACTGGCCGGAACAACTGCTGAATCCCGAACTGCACGCGTTCTACAACCCCGATGGCGATATCGACGGTGAAGTGCTGGTCGATCTGAATTCCGGCAATGTCGAACGCGGCATCTGTGCGCTGCCCTACAAGCGCCTGCATGACGGCGCCGAAACCTGGATCCCCGTCAACATCATCGGCAATCTCTACGTCAGCAACGGCATGGCTGCCGGCAACACGCCGATGGAAGCACGGGCGCAGGCGCTGTCGGAAATTTTCGAGCGCCATATCAAATACCGCATCATCCGCGAGGGGCTGTGCCTGCCCGAGGTGCCGGAAGCCGTGATTGCGCGTTATCCCGGCATTGCCGCCGGCATCAAGGGGCTGCGCGCCGCCGGTTTCGGCATCCTGGTGCGTGATGCCTCGCTGGGCGGCCGTTATCCGGTGATGAACGTGACGCTGCTGCACCCGAAGGATCAGGGCGTGTTCGCCAGCTTCGGCGCCCACCCGCGATTCGAGATTGCACTGGAGCGTGCGCTGACCGAACTGCTGCAGGGCCGTGCACTGGACGCGCTGGGCAGCTTTCCGGAAGCCGGTTTCGACATGGAGGAAATCCAGCTGGCCTCCAATCTCGAAATCCACTTTGTTGATTCCAGCGGCGTGATCAGCTGGAACTTCCTCGGCGATACGCCCGATCATCCCTTCGTCGACTGGAACTTCAGCAACACCACGGCCGAAGACTATCAGTGGCTCTGTGACTGCATCAAAAACGAGGGCCACGACATTTACGTCTCGGATTTTGCCGAGCAGGGCGCCTATAGCTGCCGCATTCTGGTGCCGGGCATGTCGGAGATTTATCCGGTGGAAGACCTGGCCTGGGAAAACAACAGCATCGGCAACCGCATCCGCCCGTCGCTGGTGAAACTGCCGGACCTCAGCGACGACGAATCGCGGGCCCTGCTCGATGACCTGCAGACGATGAACCTCAATGATGAGCGGCCGCTGTGGGAAATCCTCGGCCTCGCGGTGCCGCTGGACACGGTGTGGAAAGAACTGCGCATCGGCGAGCTGAAAACGCTGCTGGCGCTGGCCATCAATGACGAAGAGGCGGTGCGCGAAGGCTGCGACTGGGTGCGTCATTTTCGCGAAATGAATCCGGCCCGGCATCTGGTCTATCGCTGCATCGAAAGCCTGCTCAATCTGGACGATACCGATAACTACCGCCGCTCCCTGACGCTGCTCTATGGCGCGGAAACCCTGCGTCAGGCGCAGGCGTTGCTGGACCGCAGCGAAAAGTTCTTCGGGCTCGATACCCTGGGCGAGGACATGCAGGGCAGCGCGATGCACCAGACCCTGCTCAAGGCCTATGACAAGCTGTTTGCCGCGGCGTAATCCGGCCGCTGAAGGAGATCGTCATGGCGCAGAACAATGACCGGCTGGACAAGGTGGTGCTGGAGGCACGCCGTGCGGCTGATCAACGGGACGCCGGTTACCGCGCGCAGGCGCTGAAGCTTTATCCCTGGGTGTGCGGGCGTTGCGCCCGCACGTTTACCCATGCCAATCTGCAGCAGCTCGAAGTCCATCACAAAAACGGCAATCACCACGACAATCCGCCGGATGGCAGCAACTGGGAGTTGCTGTGCACCTATTGCCATGAGCACGAGCATTCCAAGATCAAGGATAGCGCCGGGCGCACGGCGGTGGCGGATGCATTACCGGTGGCGACTTTCAACCCGTTTGCGGAACTGAAGGCGAAGCTCGACGCGAAGAAACGGGGCGGTACGGAATAGCGGGTTCGCAGGCGCCGCTCAGTTCGGCAACTGATAGCCTTTATCGCGAAACAGGTGCAGGCAGGCTTTGACGCCATCAGCATCGTAAAGCGTCCCGCTGCCGGCCTCGATTTCAGCAAGCGCGAGGTCGATGCCCAGGGCCGCGCGGTACGGCCGGTGTGATGACATGGCTTCGACGACATCCGCGATCGCCATGATCCTTGCCTCAGGGATGATCTGGTTTCCTTTCAGGCCGTTCGGGTAACCGCTGCCATCCAGGCGTTCATGATGCTGCAGAGCCACCAAGGCGACCGGCCAGGGCCATTCCATTTTGCACAGCACATCGTGGCTGGCCTGCGCATGGGCCTTGATCAGTTCCATTTCGATGGTGCTGACCTTGCCGGCTTTGGACAGTATTTCGGTCGGAATGCTGATCATGCCGATATCGTGCAGTGAACCCGCCACGCGCAGGCCTTCCTGGCGCGTTTCGTCAAAACCCATTTCGGTGCCGATCGCACCGGCAAGAACGGCTGAGCGCCGCGAATGTTTGGCGGTATAAGGGTCGCGGATTTCGCTGATGATGATCGCGACTTCCACGGTGTTCATCAGCGAGACCTTGAGTTGCGCCAGGTAACGTGCGGCATGTTTTCCGCCACTTTGCGTTCGCTGATGTCGCGGATATTGCACTGGATCACGCGCACGCCTTCGCAGTCATAGGCGTTGCTGATGAATTCGACTTCGACGGTCGCCCCCGAGCGCCTTTTCAGGGGCAGATCTTCGTAGCGGATGTAATTGTTGGTCTGCAGCGCAAGAAACAGCTTTTTGCTTTCGGCGATGTCCGCGAAAGCGCCGACTTCCCACAGTTTCTTGCCGAGGAATTCCTCATGCGAGTAATCCAGCAGGTTCATCAGGTAGGGATTGACGTCCTCGATCTGTGCGGTTTCGGCATTCAGCAGCAGGATGCCGTCCTGAGCGGTTTCGAACAGCCGGCGATAGCGGCTCTCCGAGGTTTGCAGCACATTCAGCGCGAGGGCAGAAACCCGGTTCGCTTCAGCCGCAAGTTTCCCCAGGGCCTCGATGGCGGTTGTCACAGTGGACGGGGGTGTTGCGATGGGCATGAAGCCGCCGGTTTGGCGTCCCCGGGTTGGTGACGCCGATAACCCAGTATACGCCTGCCGCATCTTTCCGGATGCAAACAAAAAGGCCGGCCACTTCAGGGCCGGCCTTTGCTGTGATCCCGTGAAGATCAGGGATAGGCGTTTTCCGGCCGGCCCTGGGTCAGGAAGTGGTAGTAGCTGCTGATGAACAGGTTCATCCGGTAGTAGTTGCGCACATCGCGGTATTGCTCGAATTTGACGTTTTTGATGATGTCGTCGCGGCTCATGCCCTTGGCCACGGCATCGCGCATGCCGCGGTCAAAGTCTTCCAGCATTTTGGCTTCGTGCAGTACATCGGCTTTGGCGCCGATGTCGCCGTGGCCGCCGAGGTAGACATCAACATCCATCGCCGCCAGCTTGCGCAGGATGCTCACCCATTGCGTCATCGAGGGCGTGAACGACGGGTTCGGCCAGCTGTTCTTGGAGAACGGGCCGCCGGCGAAGATCACTTTTTCTTTCGGGAAACGTACAAAGGTGTCGCCCGGATTCTGGCCGGCACCCATGTACAGCAACTCCACCGTGCGTCCGCCGAGGTTCAGCGTCAGGCTGGAATCGAACGTCAGGTCGGGCAGTACCAGCGTGACTTCCTTCGGGTCGAAGCTGCGCTGCCTGAAATAACCCTGGCGGCGCTTCTGCTCCAGCCCGTAGAGCGATTTCATCATGCCTGCGGTGTCGTTGTGGGCGATGAAAGTGGCGCCTTCGCGCTTGAACACCGAGTTGCCGAAATAGTGATCACCGTGGGCATGGGTGTTGATCACCCAGCGGATCGGCTTGTCGGTGGTTTTGCGGATCGCTGCGAGAAGCTCCTCGGCGCGCCGCGGATGCTGACGGGTGTCGATGACCAGCACACCGGCGTCGGTGACCAGCCAGGCATTGTTCGATTCTTCGTGGTGATACTGGAAGAACAGTCCCGGGGCGACTTCGGTCACCTTGATCGGGATGTTTTTTTCTTCCACCTCGCCCGCGCCGCTGGCCTGGGCCCAGACACTCCCGGCAATGGCCATCAGCAATGCCGAGCAGATCGTCATCAATAAGCGTTTCATCATTTATCCCTGGTCAATTCGGTGCGGTGAGTCAGTGACTATCCGGTTTGTCGACGCTCATGCCGCCGGATCCCATGCCCATCACCATGAACAGCGTGCCGATGATGGCGAGGTTCTTGAAGAAGTGGTGGAACTGGTTGACGAACTGCGCTTCCGGATAGGTCCAGAAACTGTGGAAGATCAGCGTTGCCGGGATCATGAACAGGATCAGCGCCAGCGCCGCCCAGCGTGCTTTCCAGCCGACCAGCAGCATCACGCCGCAGGCGAGCAGCAGCACGATCGTCGGTACCAGCAGGATGTCGGGCATCGGCATCGCCTTCGAGGTCATCAGCTTGACCGTCTTGTCGAAGTTCAGCAGCTTGTCGATGCCGGACTGCAGGAAAATCGCCGCGAGCAGGACACGGCCCAACAGTACGCCCCAGGTCTGGGACAGTTTGCACAGATTGTTCATGTTGTTATCACCTTATGCCGGATGGTTGATGTGTTGATGCGGTTTCAGAACTTGTCCTGGTACGCCACGCGGCCGCCGACCATGGTCATCAGCGGTTTGATGTCCTTGATCTGGTCGGCCGGCACCGTGAAGTAATCGCGGTCGAGTACCAGCAGGTCGGCGTATTTGCCGGGGGCCAGCGAGCCGATGTTGTTTTCCTGGAACAGGATGTAGGCGTTGTTGCGGGTATGCGCGATCAGCGCCTCCTCGCGGGTGATCGACTGGCGGTTGACGTGATGGCCGCCGATCATTTTTCCGGTCACCGCAAACGACAGGGTGTAGAAGGGATTCGACGTCGTTACTGCAGTGGCATCGGAACCCAGTCCCCACAGGATGCCGCTGTCCTGCACGCGGCGGAACGGCGGCATGTCCCATGCGGCTTCACCATGCACGCGATGCATCAGCACGCCCTGGATCAGCGGGCGGCTGTGGATCTGTGCATTCATGCCCAGTCGCTTCATCCGCGCCAGCTGCGCGTCGGTGATCTGGTCAAGATGCGAGAACGACCAGCGCAGGCCGCGGATCGGCGCGTCCCTGTTCAGCGCTTCGTACTGGTCCAGAAAGGCGTCAATGACATTGACCATCTCGACGTGTGAGTTGAGATAGATGCCTTTTTCGGCCAGCGCGCGCACGATGCGCATCATCTGCGCGAGGTCTTCCGGTTTGGTGTTGCCGCCGCGCGCCAGCAGTTGCGTGGTCAGCGGCCGGTAAACCGTTTCTCCCCAGCCGATATGGTCGAAGTAGTCGTTGCCCTGGAACGGTTTCAGCGAGGGGATTTCCAGCAACACCTTATCCACTTCCGCCGCATTTACCGGCTGGCGGATCGTGGTCCAGAACACGCGCACGTTCAGTTCATCGCGGTCTGCCAGGTTCTGGTACGGCTCGTAATGTTTCGGGCCCATGCCGCGGCCGCCGGCGTCGCCCCAGGCCGTGATGCCCAGACTGTTGAGGTAGGTCGCCAGCTTGCGAGTGTTGTCGAGCCAGGCATCGCGATCCTTCAGTGGCACCTTGCCTGCGACAAATGCCACGCCGCCCGCACCGCGCACCACGCCGGTGATTTTTCCGGCAGCATCTTTCTCGATGGTGCCGCCCGGCGGGTTGGGGGTGCTGTCGTCGATTTTCGCCATCTTCAGCGCGGTGCTGTTCAGATAGCTGTGGCGGTAGATCGACTGCAGCACGACCGGATTGTTCGGCGCCATGGCATCGAGTTCCGCCAGCGGGAAACCGCGCACTTCATCGGTGAACTGTTCCTCTGACCAGCCGCCGAGCACGACGACCCATTCCCCCGGTTTTTTGGTGGAGAGGCGCTCGGTGAGCATTTTGACGGCCTGGGCGCGGGTGGTGACGCCGTCAAAGCGCAGTTCGTCGTGCTCCGCTGCACGGATCCAGTGCGAGTGGTTGTCGATCAGACCCGGGACGACGGTGCGGCCCTTGAGGTCGATGACTTTGGTCGATGCGCCGGCGTGTTTGCGTACGGCGTCGTTGCTGCCGGTGGCGATCACGCGGCGGTCCTTGATCGCCAGCGCCTGCGCCATGGTGAACCGGTCATCGACCGTGGCGATCTTGCCGTTGATCAGTATCGTGTCGGCCGTGCCGGCG